>DATLTH010000362.1:0-22732 GCA_035533695.1 Allostellaceae bacterium
AGAGGGACGTATAAGTCCCCTGTCATGGTCGATGCCGAGGGCAATTCTTAAATCCACATCAAAGACCGGGTGTCGTTGCCTCTGCATCATTCGCGAGCCGAGCAAGTCCTGGAGGAGAAACCGATGTCGGAAACCGGCCCGGGGGCGGACGACGAGGCATTGCGTTGGCGGATCGCAGCGCGGGCATACGGGCTTTGGGAACAGGAGGGCGGACCGCACGGGTGCGACATTGATCATTGGCTGCGGGCGGAAGCAGAGATCGCAGCTGGCGAGGCGGGCCAAACGACTTCGGCCGGAACATCGGCGAGCCGTGCTCAGAAGCCCGAAAAGCCGGGCGGGTAGGTCGCGCGGAAGGGCACCGCGATGGACGAGACGCGGAAGCTGCGCGAGTTGGCGGCTTGGCTACGCGAATTCGCCGAACGCGCCGGTTCGCCCTGGATTTGGGAAGCTCGCTTGATCCAGGCGAAGACGTTGGAAGACGAGGCAGATCGCTTGGATAAGGACGGGAGTGAATTCGACCCGGCGCGGAACTCGGGCGATCCCGTCCGGACAACCGAGCGGCGCTAGCGGGACGCTCGCGAGGCGGCTCTCCGCCCCCAGAAATTTCCCTCAGGCTCCCACCACCTACTGTTGCCCCGGTTGAGGTGGGTCAAGGCAACGCGAGGCACGCACCGGCACGATACCTGGGAAGTCTACACGCGATGGGAGAAAGTGTGATGATCGGCAAGTCCTTTGTCCGCTGGTTCGACGACATCCGGCTCAAGGACGTTCCGGCGGTCGGCGGCAAGACCGCATCCCTGGGCGAGCTGCGTTCGCTGCTCGGCGCCAAGGTCCCGGACGGCTTCGCACTGACCGCCGAAGCCTACCGCGAGGCGCTCGCCGCGGCCGGCGCTGTCGAGGAGCTGCGCCGGTTGCTCTATGGGTTCGACCATCATGACGTGGCGCAACTCGCCGAGCGTGCGGCCAAAGCCCGCGATGTGGTCTACGCCGCGACCGGCAATGCGGAGCTGCGCCGAGAGATCGCCGGCGCCTATCGCACGCTCGAACAGCGCTGCGGGAAGGGCGTCGCGGTTGCGGTGCGCAGCTCGGCGACGGCCGAGGATTTGCCGACCGCCAGCTTCGCCGGCCAGCACGAAAGCTTCCTGCACGTGCGCGGCGAAGATGACGTGGTCGAGGCGTGCCGGCGCTGCTTCGCCTCGATCTTCACCGACCGGGCGATCGTCTACCGTATCGACAACGGGTTCGACCACTTCAAGGTGGCGCTGTCGGTCGGGGTCATGAAAATGGTGCGCTCCGACCTCGCCGCCAGCGGCGTCACCTTCACGCTCGACACCGAATCGGGATTCCGCGACGTCGTTTTCCTGACCGGATGCTGGGGGCTCGGCGAAAACATCGTGCAGGGCAAAATCGACCCGGACGAGTTCTACGTCCATAAGCCGACCTTCCGGGAAGGGTACCGGGCGGTGCTGAGCCGTTCGCTCGGCGGCAAGGAGATGAGGCTCGTCTACGGTCGCGGGCATGGCGCCGCCAGCACCCGCAACCTGAAGACTCGAAAAAGCGAGCGCGAACGCTTCTGCCTCGGAGATGCCGAGGTGCTTGATCTCGCCGACTGCGCGATCCGCATCGAGGACCATTATTCGCGGCTGGCCGGGCATCCGACGCCGATGGACATCGAGTGGGCGAAGGACGGCGAGGACGGCGAACTCTATATCGTCCAGGCCCGCCCCGAGACGGTCGCCTCACGGCGCCAGGCCGACGCCTTCGAGACCTATGCCTTGAAGGGCGGCGGCCCCCTACTGGTCGCCGGGCGGGCGGTCGGCGAGAAGATCGCCTCCGGCACGGTGCGGGTGATTGCGGATGCGCATGAGCTTGCCGCCTTCCGCCCGGGCGAGGTGCTGGTCGCCGAGATGACCAACCCCGACTGGGAGCCGGTGATGAAGATCGCCTCGGCGATCGTCACGAGCCGCGGCGGGCGCACCTGCCATGCGGCGATCGTCGCCCGCGAACTGGGCGTGCCGGCCGTGGTCGGCGCCGAAGGAGCGCTCCAGAAACTGCGGACCGGGACGGTGGTAACGGTCAGCTGCGCCGAAGGCGAAGCCGGCAAGGTGTATGCCGGCCCATTGCCGTTCGAGGTGACGAGCGTGCCGCTGGGCAATCTGCCGCGGCCTCGCACCGAGATAATGGTCAATCTCGGCAACCCCGAACTCGCCTATCACACCGCGATGTTGCCCAATGACGGCGTCGGCCTGGCGCGCATGGAGTTCATCATCAGCGAGCATATCGGCATCCATCCGATGGCGCTCGTGTCTCCGGAGAAGGTCGCCTCAAAGGCGGCGTGCGCACTGATCGCACGGCGAGTGCGCAACTACGTTCGGCCGAGCGATTTCTTTGTCGAGAAATTGTCCGAGGGGGTCGGCACGATCGCCGCGGCGTTCTACCCGAAACCGGTCATCGTGCGGCTCTCCGACTTCAAGACGAATGAATATGCCAGCCTGATCGGCGGCGCCGGGTTCGAGCCGAAGGAAGACAACCCGATGCTCGGTTTTCGCGGTGCCGCGCGCTATGCCCATCCGGCCTATGCCGCCGGCTTCGCGCTCGAATGCGCCGCGCTCGCGCGGGTGCGCGGCGAGATGGGTCTCAAGAACCTTAAGATCATGGTGCCGTTCTGCCGCCGCGCCGCCGAAGCCGAGCAGGTCATCGCGACGATGGCCGAGCATGGCCTCAAGCGCGGCGACAACGGGCTCGAGATCTACGTCATGTGCGAGATCCCGAACAACGTCATCGCGATCGACGCCTTCGCCCGATTGTTCGACGGCTTCTCGATCGGGTCGAACGACCTGACGCAATTGACCCTCGGCGTCGACCGCGATTCCGAGATTGTTGCCTTCGACTTCGACGAACGCGATCCCGGCATGCTCGAAATGCTGCGGCTCGCCGTCGAGGGGGCCAAGCGCAACCATCGCCATGTCGGGATCTGCGGCGAGGCGCCCGCCAACTACCCCGAGATCGCCCGCTTTCTCGCGCGGCTCGGCATCGACTCGATCAGCGTCAACGCGGCGAGCCTCGTACGCACCCTGACCGTCGTCGACGAAGCGGAAAAGGAAGCCGCTAGCGCCCCGCTCGCCGCGCAATAGGCCCTCGACTGTGGCCCAGATTGTCACCCTGACGATGAACCCGGCGCTCGACATCGCGACCGCGACCGAGCATGTCAGGGCGGAGCATAAGTTGCGTTGCGAGGCGCCGCGCTACGATCCCGGCGGCGGCGGGATCAACGTCGCGCGGGCGGTGCACGCACTGGGCGGCGACGCACGGGCAATTTTTCCCGCGGGTGGCGCGGCGGGCGAGATGATCCGGCATTTGCTGCAGCAGGAAGACGTCGCCTACGAGGCGATCGCGGTTAGCGGCTTCACGCGCGAGAGCCTTGCGGTGGATGAACGCCGGACCGGCAAGCAATACCGTTTCCTTTTGCCCGGACCGGCGATCAGCCAGCAAGATCAGGAACGCTGCCTCGCCGCGCTGTCGCGCGCCGCGCCGGAAGCTGACTACATCGTCGCCAGCGGCAGCCTGCCGCTCGGCGTTCCGGACGCTTTCTATGCGCGGGTCACAGAACTGGCCCAGAGGCGCGGAAAGCGCTTCGTGCTGGACACTTCCGGGGCCGCGCTCAAACAGGCCGGCCATGGCATCTACCTCCTGAAGCCGAGCCTGCGCGAGCTCGCCGAGCTGTCGGGCCGGGGGATCCGCAATGAGCGCGACGAAGAGGAGGCTGCTCGCGAGCTCATTGCGGAGGGCCGTAGCGAGATCGTCGTGGTCTCGCTTGGTGCGAGGGGAGCCCTTGTTGCGACAGGCGGAGAGAGCGCGCGTCTCCCGGCGATCGCGACGCAGGCAAAAAGCACCGTCGGCGCCGGTGACAGCCTGCTCGCAGGCATCGTTCTCGGCCTCTGCCGCGGCCTCGCGCTCCGCGATGCGGTACGCTTCGGCATCGCCGCGGGAACGGCAGCGCTTCTCGGTCCTGGGACCCAGTTATGCCGGCGGGACGATGTCGAACGGATGTATGATGAGCTTTCTCAAACCCGTCCATCGGCCGCCTAGGACCTTTGGTCCGGCGAGCCAGGCTATTGATTCTACGATCCGAGAGATTTCACATGAAGATAGCTTTGCTGTTCACTGGAAGCGGTCCGCTGGTGATCGCGACCTCGCATGACTCGTTTATGGATCCCGTCTTCCTTCAGAAGCTTCGAGCCAAGGGCATCGAGAAGTTCATCGCATACGAGCTGCAACCGGAGCTCGTCAGAGAAAGGTATGCCGGCCATTTCGATGTCGTTATGAAAGATCTGCACGAATCGGATGATCTTCGCGTGTTGGATTTCAACGGGGAGCGCGCGTTTCGACTCTTTCACTTGCAGGAGCTCGGCTCTCCGATCATGAGCGAAGCGCCAAACAATGCACCTTGAAACCGGTGCAGGTGCAATAAAGGTAAATCCTGGCCGCCCCCTGCCGTTGGGGGTACAGGATTGTTGCGACGGCTTCAACTTCGCGGTCTTCAGCCGCCATGCTGAGCGCGTCGAGCTGCTCATCTTCGACGACGCCGCAAGTGCCGAGCCGCTGCATGTCTTCGGCCTCGATTCGGCACAACATCGGACCGGGGACATCTGGCACGTGCTGCTCGATGGCGTGCGCTGGGGACAGGCCTATGCCTACCGCGTGCACGGGCCGTGGGCCCCCGAAGAGGGGCAGCGGTTCGACGCCAGGGCCTTGCTGCTCGACCCCTACGCGCTCGCGATCGCAACCCTGGAACCGGGCAACGGGCGATCTCTTTTGGTCAACCGCCGGTTCGACTGGCAAGGCACCAGTCGTCCGCGGACGCCCTGGTCGGAAACCGTAATTTACGAGACGCATGTTCGCGGGCTGACGATATCGGCAAACAGCGCACATCCCGGGACGTTTCTCGGTGTCATCGACAAGATCCCGTATTTCCGCGATCTCGGGGTCACCGCGCTCGAATTGATGCCGGTCCAGGAATTCGATGAGCGGATCGCGCTGTCCCGCGACCCGCCGCTGCGCAACTATTGGGGTTACAACCCGGTTGCGTTCTTTTCCCCTCACCGGGGTTATGCGGAGGCAGCAAGCGCTGGCAGCCCGGTTGACGAGTTCAAGACAATGGTGCGCGCGCTGCATCACGCCGGCATCGAGATCATCCTCGATGTCGTCTTCAACCATACCGCCGAGGGGAACGAGGATGGTCCGCTGTTCAATTTTCGCGGCCTGGACAACACCATTTATTATCTGCTCGGCGACAATAGGCGCGAATATCTGAACTTCTCGGGATGCGGCAATACGGTTAACTGCAATCATCCCGTCGTGCGCGACTACATCATCGAGTGTTTGCGCTATTGGGCCACCGAGATGCATGTCGACGGCTTCCGCTTCGATCTCGCCTCGATCCTCGGGCGCGATGAGGAAGGTCGCCTTGCCGTCAACCCGCCGCTGCTCGAACGCATCGCCGAAGACCCGATCCTGCGCGACGTGAAGCTAGTCGCCGAAGCCTGGGACGCCGGCGGCGCCTATCAGGTCGGCAGCTTTCCCGGCCAGCGCTGGGCCGAATGGAACGGCCGCTTCCGCGACGATGTGCGGCGCTTCTGGCGCGGCGATGCCGGCCTGACCGGCGCTTTTGCCTCTCGCCTTTGCGGCAGCGCCGATCTCTATCAGAAGAGCGGCAAGGAGCCGGTCAACAGCATCAACTTCGTCGCCTGCCACGACGGCTTCACTCTCGCCGATGCGGTCAGCTATGCCAAGAAACTCAACGAGGCCAATGGCGAGGACAACCGCGACGGGGCGGACGAGAATTTCAGCGCCAATTACGGTGTCGAGGGTCCGACCGCGGATGCCGAAATCGACGGGACGCGGCTGCGGCAGATCAAGAACATGCTCGTCACGGTGCTGCTCTCCCGCGGCGTGCCGATGCTGCTCGGTGGAGACGAATTCCGCCGCACCCAGGGCGGCAACAACAACACCTACTGCCAGGACAACGAAATCTCCTGGTACGACTGGCGGCTGGTCGAGCGGAACCGCGAACTCTTCCGCTTCGTCCGCGAAGTGATCGCTTTCCGTAAGCGCAACCCGGTGCTGCGCACCGACGCGTTCTACACCGATCAAGACCTCGAATGGTTCGGCCCCGCGGGCGCGCAGCCGGATTGGGACGGCCCGACGCGTGCGCTTGGCTGCCTGGTGCGACCCTGGATTTCCGGCGATACGCGCTCCAGCGCGCTGTGTTTGTTGTTCAATGCGGGAGAGAGCGTGGTCGAATTCGACCCGCCGCCGGCGCTTGCCGCTCCTTGGCGGGTCTCGATCGATACCGCCAACGCCGCGCCGGGTGACATTTTCCCGCTTGGAAGCGAACCGCCCGTGCCCGATATGGCAAGATACCGAGTCGCATCCCGTGCCCTCGCCGTCCTTTCGTCAGCAAAAACGACTGCGGAAACGGAGCTTTCCTGATGTCGGCAATCGACCCCTTTCTCGCGCGCACGCACATCGCGTATTTCTCGATGGAACTCGCGGTCCGGCCCGAGATGCACACCTATGCCGGCGGGCTCGGCATTCTCGCCGGCGACACTGCACGGTCCTGCGCGGACCTCGAAATCCCCGTCGTCTTCGTCACGCTGCTGACCCGTGCCGGATATTTCCGCCAGGAGATCGATGCCGAGGGCCGGCAGACGGAACAGCCCGACTGGTGGGAGCCCGAGCGCTGGTGTACGCCGCTCGACGTGATGGCGGCCGTCGAGATCGAGGGGAAGCCGGTGTGGGTGCGGCCGTGGCTGTACGTCCACACCTGTCCGCACGGCCATCGCATTCCGATCCTGCTGCTCGACAGCGACCTCGCCGAAAACGCCGGCGACGACCGCGCTTTGACGCACTTCCTCTACGGGGGCGACGAGACCTACCGTTTGAAGCAGGAAATCATCCTCGGGCTCGGCGGGATGCGGATCCTGCGCGCTCTCGGCTTCGAACTCCACACCTACCATTTGAACGAGGGCCACGCCGCCCTGCTCACCCTCGATCTGTTGAACCGTTGGCGCGTCCCGCCGGAAGATTTGAGCCCTGGGGAGGCGCCATACGATATTGCCGAGGTGCGGGCACGCTGCGTGTTCACCACGCACACACCGGTCGAGGCGGGCCATGACCGCTTTTCCTACGAGCTTTTCGCGCGGCTGCTGCCCGACATCGTCGATCTCGCTGCTCTGAAGAGCCTCGCCGGCGCTGATCAGCTGAATATGACGCGGCTTGCCCTCAACCTTTCCGACTATGTGAACGGGGTCGCCCGCCGGCATGCCGAGACAACGCGGCAGATGTTCCCCGGATATCGCATCCACGCGGTGACCAACGGCGTGCATGCCGGCACCTGGACGCACCCAGCCTTTGCGCAGCTTTACGATACCAACTTCCCACGATGGCAGCACGAGCCCGAGGTCCTGGTCCGCGCGCTACAGCTCGCCGAGGACGAAGTCTGGGAGTGCCACCGGTCCGCGAAGCAGGACCTCGTCGAGCAGGTCCGGGCAATCAGCGGTGCCGCGCTCGACCCCAACGCCATGATCATCGGCTTCGCCCGCCGGATGACCGGCTACAAGCGCCCGCTGCTGCTGTTCGAGGATTTGGACCGGCTCGCCGATCTTCTCTCGCGGCACCCCTTCCAGCTCGTCCTGGCCGGGAAGGCCCATCCGCGGGACGATGACGGCAAGGAGGCCATCCGGCAGCTCCACGAGATTGCCCGTCGCATGCAGGGGAAGTTCACCTGCGTCTTTCTGCCGAACTACGACATGCAGTTGGCAAAGACGCTGGTCGCCGGGTGCGATGTGTGGCTCAACACCCCGATGCCGCCGATGGAGGCCTCCGGGACCAGCGGCATGAAGGCGGCGCTGAACGGCGTCCTCAACCTGAGCGTCCTCGACGGCTGGTGGATCGAGGCCTGCGTCGAAGGCGTGACCGGCTGGTCGATCGGCCCCGACGGCAAAGGCACCTCGGATCAGGTCGATGCGGCGGCGCTGTACGACCAGCTGCAAAACGCCGTTCTTCCCCGCTACTACACGGAGCCGGCGCAGTGGCGATCGATGATGAAGCAGGCGATCGGCAATATCGGCTATTACTTCAACAGCCATCGCATGATGCGGCGCTACGCGACCGAGGCTTATCTGCGATGACGCGGCATCGGCCGCGCCAGCCATCGGGCGAAAGATGACCGTCAGTCCGCTTGCCGGCAAGCCGCCGACCCCCGAGATGCTGGTCGATCTATCCCGGCTCGTCGCCGCCTATTACGGGGAGAGTCCCGACCCTGCGGTGGCGGAGCAGCGCGTCGCTTTCGGCACCTCCGGGCATCGCGGCTCCTCGCTCGACCGCACCTTCAACGAAAACCATATCCTCGCGATCACCCAGGCGATCTGCGGCTACCGCGCGACGCAACGAATCGACGGGCCGCTGTTTATCGGCATCGACACTCATGCGCTTTCCGCACCCGCATTCAAAAGCGCGCTCGAAGTGCTCGCTGCGAACGGGGTCGACTCGATGATCGCGCCGGGCGGCGAATACACCCCGACGCCCGCCATTTCGCACGCGATCCTGACCTACAACCGCGGGCGCAAGAGCGGGTTCGCCGACGGTATTGTCATCACGCCCTCGCACAACCCGCCCGAAGACGGCGGGCTCAAATACAATCCGCCACATGGCGGGCCGGCCGACACTGCGGTTACCGATTGGATCGAGGCCCAAGCAAACGAACACCTCGGCGCCGGGCTGCGCGATGTGAAGAGGCTGGCCTTCGAGAAAGCCCTTCGTGCCGCGACGACGCACCGGCACGACTACGTCTCAGCCTACGCGAGCGATCTCGGCGATGTGGTCGATATGGACCTCATTCGCGGGGCAAGGATCAAGCTTGGCGCCGATCCTCTCGGCGGCGCCGGCGTGCATTACTGGGCAAGGATCGCCGAGCATTACGCTTTGGACCTGACGGTCGTCGACGATACCGTCGATCCGACGTTCAGGTTCATGACCCTCGATTGGGACGGACGGATCCGCATGGACCCGTCTTCGCCCTATGCGATGCAGCGGCTGATCGGCCTCAAGGATCGGTTCGAGATCGCCGTCGCCTGCGACACCGACCACGACCGGCATGGCATCGTCACCCGCAGCGCTGGATTGCTTCCGCCCAATCACTATCTCGCTGCTGCCGTCTTCTACCTGTTCCAGCACCGCCCGCACTGGAGCGCAGAAGCAGCGGTTGGGAAGACGGTCGCGACCAGCACGCTGATCGATCGCGTCGCAGCAAAGCTCGGCCGCAAGGTTTACGAGGTGCCGGTCGGTTTCAAGTGGTTCGTCGATGGCCTGGCAAGCGGCGCGCTCACCTTCGCCGGTGAAGAGAGCGCCGGTGCTTCTTTCGCCCGGATCGGGGGCGGCGTCTGGACGACCGACAAGGACGGGATCGTACCGGCGCTGCTCGCCGCCGAGATCACAGCCCGCATGGGACGGGATCCCGGCGAGATCTACCGCGAGCTCACGCGCGAATTCGGCGACGCTTGCTACGATCGTATCGATGCGCCCGCAACGCCCGAGCAGAAGCGCGCTCTGGCGCGCCTGTCGCCGCAGCAGGTCCGGCTGACAGAGCTTGCCGGGGAGAAGATCGCGAGCGTGCTGACCTGCGCGCCGGGCAACGGCGCGCCGATCGGCGGCTTGAAGGTCGTTGCCGAGAATGGCTGGTTTCTCGCTCGCCCGTCGGGAACCGAGGAGCTCTACAAGATCTATGCCGAGAGCTTCCGCGGCGCGGACAGCCTTCGCCGCATCCTCGCGGATGCGCAGGAAATCGTTCGCGGAGCCATTGGTAGAACGTAAGCGGTCCGGGCTCTCCGGCGACGAGACGACTGACTTATAGCGTCCGGAAACATGGAGAATGCCGATGTCCGAGGCCCTTTCGCCCGAACTCCTCAACGCCATGAACGATTGGTGGCGTGCTGCCAATTACCTGTCGGTCGGCCAGATCTACCTCTTGGACAACCCGCTTCTGAAAGAGCCCTTGCAGCCGGAGCACATCAAGCCGCGCCTGCTTGGCCATTTTGGCACGACGCCGGGGCTCAATTTCATCTATGTCCACCTGAACCGCGTCATCAAGGAACGTGACCTCAACGTCATCTATGTCACCGGTCCAGGCCATGGCGCACCGGGCATCCTCGCGAATACCTATCTCGAAGGCACCTACAGCGAGATCTATCAGAACATCCCGCAAAACGAAGCCGGGATGAAACGGCTGTTCACGCAGTTCTCGTTTCCCGGCGGCGTGCCGAGCCACACCGCAGCGGAGACCCCGGGCTCAATCCACGAAGGCGGCGAGCTCGGCTATTCGCTGCTGCACGCCTATGGCGCGGTGTTCGACAACCCGGATCTGATCGCCTGCTGCGTCGTCGGCGACGGCGAAGCCGAGACCGGAGCGCTCGCTGCGAGCTGGCATTCGAACAAGTTCCTGAACCCGGCGCGGGACGGCGCCGTGCTGCCGATCCTGCATCTCAACGGCTACAAGATCGCCGGTCCCACCGTGCTGGCGCGGATCGGCGACGACGAACTGCAAAAGCTCCTCGAAGGCTACGGCTACGAGCCGCATTTCGTCGTCGGCGATGACCCCTTGCCGATGCACCAGCTGATGGCCGTGACGCTCGACGAGGTCATCGACCGCATCCGCGCGATCCAGGCGAAAGCGCGCGCGGAAGGTTTCAACGAGCGGCCGCGCTGGCCGATGATCGTACTGCGCTCACCCAAAGGCTGGACCTGCCCCAAGATCGTCGATGGCAAGCCGGTCGAGGGCACGTTTCGCGCACATCAGGTGCCGCTGGCCGAAGTGCGGACCAACCCCGAGCACCTGCGCCTGCTCGAAGAGTGGATGAAGAGCTATCGCCCCGAAGAACTGTTCGACAAGGAAGGCCGCCTCATTCCGGAACTGGCCGCGCTGGCGCCGGCGGGCGGGCGGCGGATGGGGGCCAACCCGCACGCCAATGGCGGTTTGTTGCTGAAGGATCTCGTGCTTCCCGACTTCCGGGACTATGCGGTTGCGGTGCCGCAGCCCGGCAGCGTCACCGCCGAAGCCACCCGCAACGCCGGCGGCTTCCTGCGCGACGTGATGAAGCTCAATGCCGAACACAGGAATTTCCGCGTGATGGGGCCGGACGAGACCGCCTCGAACCGGCTCGACGCGCTATTCGAGGTGACCAGCCGGATGTCCGCGGCCGAGATCCTGCCGACCGACGACCACGTGGCTCCAGACGGCCGCGTCATGGAAGTACTGAGCGAGCACCTCTGCCAGGGCTGGCTCGAAGGCTACCTGCTGACCGGGCGCCACGGCTTCTTCTCGTGCTATGAGGCGTTCATCCATATCGTCGATTCGATGTTCAACCAACACGCCAAATGGCTCAAGACGATCCGGCACGTGCGATGGCGGCGGCCGATCGCGTCGCTCAACTACCTACTGACGAGCCATGTCTGGCGCCAGGACCACAACGGCTTCAGTCACCAGGATCCCGGCTTCATCGACCACGTGGTGAACAAGAAGGCCGACGTGGTGCGGGTCTACCTGCCGCCCGACGCCAATACGTTGCTCTCGGTCGCCGACCATTGCCTGCGGAGCCGGAACTACGTCAACGTCATCGTCGCCGGCAAGCAGCCGGAATTGCAATGGCTCGACATGGAGGCGGCTGTCCGCCACTGCACGCAGGGGCTCGGCATCTGGACCTGGGCGAGCAACGATGAGGGCGTCGGGCCCGATGTCGTGATGGCCTGCGCCGGCGATGTGCCGACGCTCGAGACCTTGGCGGCGGTCGATCTCTTACGCGCCCACCTGCCCGATCTCAAGATCCGCGTCGTCAACGTCGTCGATCTGATGACCTTGCAGCCGCAGAGCGAGCACCCGCACGGCCTCTCCGACCGCGAATTCGACTCGATCTTCACCGCCGACAAGCCGGTGGTCTTCGCCTTTCACGGTTACCCGTGGCTGATCCACCGCCTGACCTACCGGCGCGCCAACCACCACAACATCCATGTACGCGGCTACAAGGAAGAGGGGACGACAACGACGCCGTTCGACATGACCGTGCTCAACGACCTCGATCGCTTTCACCTGGCCGGCGACGTGATCGACCGCGTTCCGCGGCTGCGCGACATCGCCGGCCACGTCAAGCAATACCTGCGCGACAAGCTCGTAGAGCACCGCCATCATGTTGAGCGTTACGGCGACGATCTGTCCGAGATCAAGGACTGGCGGTGGGGCGGGAAAGAAACACGGGTGGCTACACCGTGATAGGGCTTAAGGGGCGTCCGCCACACCACAGTTCAACCGGTCAACATCAGGCGGCGAAGCGGGCAACCAGACGATTTTTCTGCCAACAAGGTTGGTTGCGCTCGAATTTCGTTGTGACGGCACCACGGTGATACGCAAAATTATCCGAGTGGTCCGCTAATCCGGGAATGTCCGATGAGAAAGGTTTCGCTCGTCATTTCGGATGTCGACGGCACCCTGGTGACGCACGACAAGGCGCTGACCGCGCGCGCGATCGCGGCGGTAGAGCGGTTGCACGAGGCCGGCATCGGCTTTTCAATCTGCAGCAGCCGGCCGCCCTTCGGACTGCGCATGCTGATCGAGCCGCTGCGCCTCACGCTGCCGTTCGGCGGCTATAATACCGGCGCGATCGTCGAGCCCGATCTCTCGGTGATCGAGCAGAAGCTGATCCTGCCTGACGTCGCGAAACAAGCGGTGAGCCTGTTTCAGCAGCATCACATCGATTGCTGGGTGTTCGTCGGCAACGAGTGGCTGATCACCAACCCGCAGGGCGACCACGTGGAGCGCGAGACCCACACGATACAGACCCCGCCGACCGTCGTGCCGGCCTTCGATGATTCGCATTTCGCCGCGGTCGGCAAGATCGTCGGTCCGAGCAAGGACCATACGCTGATCGCGCGGCTGACCGATCTGATGCAGACGGCACTCGATGACCGGGCGAGCGTCGGCCGCTCGCAGCCCTATTACTGCGATGTGATCCCGCCGGGCATCGATAAGGGTCGCCTCGTTGAGTTTCTCGCCAGGTGCCTCGATGTTCCGCAGCCGGAAATCCTCGTGCTCGGCGACATGGAGAACGACCTCGCAATGTTCCGCCGGGCCGGGTTTGCCATCGCAATGGGCAATGCGAGCGACGACGTCAAGTGCGCCGCGCACGCGACGACGCCCTCCATCTCCTCTACCAGTCGGTCGGGCAGATCATCGAGGAGCCGAGGGGAAACGCGCCTGGTACGAGAGCGGCTCGTGGCGGCGTATGCCGCCATCAAGGACGAGGAGACGGCGAAGGAGCTCGCGGCGACGATCGGCGAGTACGGCGTTCTCGCCTGGTCCGAAGGGCAGAACTCCGGAACGCACGGCAAGGCCTTCGAGATCGGCTCGCGCTCGCGCGGCCGCACCCGCAATTTACCACGAGCTGAAACGTCCGCTGATCCGCCCCGAGGAGATCATGCACGATACGCGCGAGGACGAGCTGTTTGTGATCCCGCGGGGCGGACGCCCGCTGCGCTGCGGCCGCGCCGTCTACTTCCGCCGGCCTGAATTCGTCCGCCGGGTCGGCACCAACCGGTTCGTGAAACAGGAGGAGAACACAGATGCCGGCTGATCGGAGATCCGATAATCCTGATGCCGCCGCAGCGGCTTATTGGCGGTCAGTGGCCACGATGAGCGAAGCGACGGAGCGCGCACAAAACGTCGAAACTGCGGCGCAGGACGATCGCGGCGAGCGGGAGGTCGAGAGAGCACGGACAGTGGTGGCGGATGCTGCGGAGCAGGAGCGCGTCGCACAGCGGATAGCAGCTTCCGGCGGCTCCCCCGCTGCGGCGCGGCGGATGCGTCGCCGTCTTTGAGCGAATTTCTTCGTCCCCGACTTCAAATTTATCGTATCCCTCCGACGAGTGCCGCAGGGTATCGACCGCCGGTCTGTCGGTCATTCCCCGCGGCTGATATGCTGAGCCCGGGTGAGGATTTCGGAGCGGTGTCTTGGCATGTTCATTGACCAGGATCGTATCGACGACGCCGTTCTGGCGTTGCTTTACCTGGGCCGACACGATGAGAACCGAAGGCGCTCGGAATTCTGATCATCTTATCGGCAAAAAGTTCAACCTGAGCGGGATATCGGCCGGCGGCAGGCATATATTGTCCGTGCACGCCTGGGCTGTGATCATGATCGCGAGAGGTGCGCTTCGATCAAGGATGCCCGGCGCAAAACTTGCCGTGATAACGACGTTCCCGTCGTACACATTGATCGGTTTGGGGGAAAATTCCGGCTTGAACCGGATCGCCGGCGGGTAGCCGACCCGATCGGGCTTGGGCCCGGCAAAGACGACGTTTGTCGGGATCAGGTATTCCTCCGAGGCCGGGTTCGCATTGACGTGGTAGCCGGGGTCGATCTCTAGCGTGATCAGAATTGTGTCCCCATGGTCCATCCGCTGGGCGGCGGCATGGACATGATCTGCCGTGCCGCCACCTGCCCTGTCGTCGGATGGTTGAGCGGGGACCAGCGGAGAAACGCCATAGACGAGCAGCAAAGACGCAAGAAAGAGCATGCGGTGGCCGAACGCCGCAGTCTGGTGCGCCTCCCGCCAAACCGGCACGCGGGGGGCACGCGGGGGGATTGGCAACCGTTGCGCCCGGGCTTATGTTGATTGGTCATGCTTGGGTCGCTCCTCAGCCGGTTCCGCGTCGTCATGCTGCTCCTGGGCTTCGGCCTTGGCTTGGCCGGCGGGGTCGTCTCCGATGCTGCGATGGCGTCGCAAATGCAAGGCCCGATGCAGTCTGGCCTCAGCACCGGCCATCCGTGCCCTGCTTGCCCGGACGGGCAACGCTCCGCCATGATGCCGGGCTGCACCGCCATGGCGGCGTGTTGGACGACACCTGCTCTGCCGGCGCAGGGCGCCGCACTGCAGCGGCGGCCGGCAGCGGGTTTCCCCGACCCGGCTGACGCAAGCATCGCCGGCATCGCGTCTTCTCCCGATCCGCACCCGCCGCGGTCTTCCCTCCCCTCGTAAGATGACCCGGCGCGCCTGAACACAGGCGGGCCGAGGATCGTCAAAATGCCGAGCGTCGCCGCCCGCGCGTCGGCGTCTTCCGTGCCCCTGTCGGTAGAATGCCTTTCCCATGCCGTCCCGCACGTCGATCGGGCCACTGTTCCATGTGCAGGCCCGCCAAAACGACCTTCGAAAGGAAAACGCGCATGTTGCGCGGTGATGGAGTTTACCGAAGAACGCTGCTGATCGCGGGCACCGGGGCGGCGCTCGCTAGCCTTGCGCGACCGCATCTCTTGCGCGCCGCGACAGGTGCGCTGGAAAAGACGCTGAGTGCCGGGGAGGGCCGGGTGCAAATCGCTCCGAAGCCCTACCCGCCGACCGCCGTGTGGTGCTACGACGGCAGCGTCCCGGGCCCGGAGATCCGCATTCGCCAGGGCGAACGGGTGCGGATCGCCGTCGAGAACCGGCTGCCGCAGAACACGACGGTTCATTGGCACGGCATCCGCGTACCCAACACGATGGACGGCGCGCCCTATGTGACGCAGCCGCCGATCCGACCCGAGGCGAGCTTCACCTACGAATTCGCGGTGCCCGATGCCGGCACCTACTGGTACCACTCGCACGACCACAGCAGCGAGCAGATCGGCCGCGGCCTCTACGGCGCCTTCGTCATCGAGGAGCACGACCCGCCGCCGGTCGATCGCGACGTGCTCTGGGTGCTGGGCGATTTTCGTCTGCTGCCCGACGCCGGCATCGCCGGCGGCTTCGGCAACCCGATGGAAATGGCGATGTCGGGCCGGGTCGGCAACACGGTCACGATCGAGGGCCGCGTCCCAGACCGCTTTCCGGTACGGGCCGGCGAGCGGATCCGGCTGCGCCTCGTCAACGCCGCGGCGGCGCGCATTTTCGGGCTCGAGTTTACCGGTCATCGGCCGCTCGTCGTCGCGCTCGACGGGCAGCCGATCGAGCCGCATGCGCCCGACGGCAGCCGCGTTGTCCTGGCGCCGGCGCAGCGCGTCGATCTCGTTCTCGACATGACCGGCCAGGCGGGCAGCACGGCAACGGTGCGCGACACGTTCTACGAGGGGCTCGCCTACAAGCTCATCGATATCGCCTATTCCGGCGAGAAGCCGCTGCGGGCGCAGCCGCCGGCGCCCTTCGCCGAACTGCCGCGCAACACGATGCCCGAGCCCGACGTCTCGAAGGCCCAGCGCCACGAGGTGACGCTGACCGGCGGCATGATGGGCGGGATGGGGATGATGGGCGGCATGATGGGGGGCGCGATGTGGGCGATCAACGGCGTCGTCGTACCGGGCGGCGACATGCGACACATGCAGCCGATCCTGACCCTGACGCGCGGCAAGTCGTACATTCTCTCGATCGACAACCGCACCGCCTGGCATCACCCGATGCATCTGCACGGCCACTCGTTCCGTGTCGTTACGCGCAACGGCAAGGAGACGCGTTATCGGGCCTGGCGCGACACCGTGCTGATGCCGCCGCGCGAGCGCGCCGAGATCGCCTTTGTCGCCGACAACCCCGGCGACTGGATGTTCCACTGTCACATCCTCGACCATCAGGACGGCGGGATGATGAGCGTCATCCGTGTCGCATGAGGCGGGCGATGTCGCGGCTCGCCGCCCTACTTCTCGTTATCGCGGCGATGATCGCCGGGCGCGCCCTCGCGCAACCACCGGCGGGCGACAGCGCGCAGGGCGCAAAGCTGTTCGGCGCCTGCGCCGCCTGCCATTCGCTGGTGAAAGATCGCAACATGACCGGCCCGAGCCTCGCTGGCCTCTGGGGCCGCAAGGCCGGCAGCCTCCAGAGTTTCAACCGCTACTCGCCGGCGCTCAAATCGTCCGCGGTCGTGTGGGGCGCAAAGACGCTGGACGCGTGGCTCGCATCGCCGGCTGTACTGATCCCCGGCAACCGCATGGCATTCGCTGGCATGCCGGATGCCCGGCAGCGCGCCGACCTGATCGCCTTCCTGAAAGCGACCAGCACCGGCCAGCGGCCGCTGCCTGCGGTGATGGCCCGGCCGCCCTTCAAGGACCTGAAGAAGCTCGGCCCCGAGCATCAGGTCGAGGCGATCCGCTATTGCCGCGACACCTACCATGTCATCACGGCCGACGGGCGGACGGCCGATTTCTGGGAGGCGAACCTGCGCTTCAAGACCGATTCGAGCGATACCGGGCCGCTTCCCGGCAAGCCGGTCATCATGCCGGCCGGAATGATGGGCGATCGCGCTTCGGTCTTTTTCGCTGCCCCCGATGAGTTCAGCACCTTTGTCAAAGACCAGTGTTGATCAAACACCAGTGCTGAAAGGAGAACGACGATGGCACGTAAACCGATATTCTCACCACCACGGACGAGCCGGCGCACGATGCTGCTGGCGATTGGCGGCATCGTCGGCCTCGCGCCGGCCGGCAGTGCGGTGAAACTGATGTCGGCGCCAGCTGCCGCCCGCGGCGACGTCACCCTTTACAAGAACCCGCAATGCAGTTGCTGCGAAGAGTACGCCGGTTACCTCCGCGGCAACGGCTTCGCGGTCAAGGTCGTGCCGAGCAACGATCTGACCTTGATGGGCGAAAAATACGGCATCGCCGACAGCGACCAGCCCTGCCATATCTCGCTGATCGGCGGTTATGTCGTCGGTGGCCATATCCCGATCGAGGTCGTCAATCGCCTCTCGGCGGAAAAGCCGCCGATCACCGGCATCAACCTGCCAGGCATGCCCACCGGCACCCCCGGAATGCCGGGAGTGAAGATGAAGCTCACGATCTACGAGATCGCGAAAGGAGCGCGCAAAGTCTATGCCGTCGTCTAGCGGCATGACCCGGGAGGGCATCGCGAAGCGGCCGGTATTCCCGTCCCGGCTGCTGTTCCTGGTGCCCGCATTGGCGGCGATCGCGCTGATCGTCGCCTTTGCCCTCGGGCTCGACCGCGATCCCAATGTGCTGCCCTCGACGCTGATCGGGAAGCAGGTGCCAGAGTTCAGCTTACCACCGGTCAAGGGCCGCTCGCTCGGGCTGGCGTCGGGCGATCTCAGGGGTGAGGTGTCGCTCGTCAACGTGTTCGCGTCGTGGTGCGTCGCCTGCCGCGAGGAGCACCCGCTGCTGATGGAGATGAAAGCGCAGGGTATCGTCCCGATCCACGGCATCGACTACAAGGACAAGCTGGACGATGCGGCGCGCTGGCTCGACGCGATAGGCGATCCCTACACCCGCACCGGCGCTGATATTGGCGGAAGGGTGGCGATTGATTGGGGCGTCTATGGCGTGCCGGAGACCTATGTCATCGACCGAACCGGCCGCATCGCCTTCAAGCAGGTCGGCCCGATCACGCAGCAGCTCCTGCGCGAGACGATCATGCCGCTCGTCGAGAGGCTGCGCCGATGACCCGGATGCCGCGCCATGCCGCGCTGCTGCTCGGCGCCATCGGCGCACTGGTGATCGCCGCGGGGATCGGCGTGTGGCTGGTGTCTCCGTCGCGGATTCCCGTCGCGACCGGCTCGGCGCCCGCCCCGGCAGCCCCGGCCGCGTTCAACTTCACGCCGCATGCCGCGCCGCGCCCGCTGCCGGAGCTGCACTTTACCGATGCGAGCAGCCGACAGCTCAGCCTTGCCGATTTCCGCGGGCGGCTTGTCCTGTTGAATCTCTGGGCGACCTGGTGCGTGCCATGCCGCAAGGAGATGCCGACGCTTGATCGCTTGCAAGCACGGCTGGGCGGGCCGGGCTTCGAGGTCGTCGCGTTGTCGATCGACCGGAAGGGGTTGGAAGCCGTGCAGCCGTTCTACCAGGAACTGGGGCTGAAGGCGCTGCGCACCTATGTCGACGAGTCTGGCCGGGCGGCGCGCGAGATCGACGCCCCCGGCGTTCCGACGACGCTGTTGATCGACCGAGAGGGCCGGGAGATCGGCCGCGTCGTCGGTCCGGCCGAGTGGGACAGTCCGCAGGCGGAGGCCGTCATCCGCAAATATCTGCCCGAGAATGCAGCCGAACTTCACCACTGACAGCAAGGAGATCAGCCGATGATGACGCCTGGAACCGCAAGATTACCTGGCGCGCCGACGGATGTCGCCGCCGCCATACGCCATCGGCTGGCCGCGGCATGGCGGCGGATCGGTGCGCGGCGCGCGGCGATCGCGCTCGGCCTCGCCGCGGTCGCGGCCGGCGCCGCACTTAACTGGGGCTGGCTGACGGCGATCGGGGTCGCCCCGGTTCTGATCAGCCTGGCGCCCTGCGCCGCGATGTGCGCATTCGGGCTCTGCATGCCGAAGATGATGGGTGGCACTTCCTGCGCCGCCGGCCAAAACGGCAGCAACCCGGCTGACCGGACTCCAGGCCCCCCGCCGGGCTCGACAGCTGCGATGCAGCGGTCGGACAGCGACCCCCAATGATCGGACATCGACAGGAGGCAGCAATGCGTAAACACCTCACAGGGATCCTTGCGGCGGCAACCCTGATCGCCGGCCTCGCTGCGGCCCCGGCCCTTTACGCCCACTCGCCCTCCGGCGGCCAAGACATGATGGGCCAGGGCATGATGGATCACGGCGTGATGGGTGGCGCCGCAATGGCCGGTCACCACTCCGGAAGCATGATGGGAATGATGAGCGGGATGGGCCGGAACTGCGGCGCGAGGACGGTGAATGGCGGAGCCGCCCCGAATGCGCAATCGCAGCGGCTATAAGGGGCGGCGGCTGACCGGCGTCCGCTGGGTAGTCCTTGCCGCGGCCGTGCTGCCGTTCGCCGCGCTGCCGGCGGCGGCGCACCATGTCGCGGAAGTCGCGGCGCAGATCTACAAGCGCGACATGTTCTTCGAGCCGGTCGATCGCGCCGCTCCCGGCTTCCTACTCGAGACCGTCGACGGCCGGAAGGTCGCGCTCAGCGATTTCAGCGGCAAGGTCGTCGTGCTCGACTTCATCTATGCCCGCTGCAAGGAGGAGTGCCCGCTGCAAAGCGACCTGCTGGCAAGGGTCCAGCAGCAGATAAACCGCACGCCGATGCGCAGCTTCGTCAAATTCGTCTCGGTCGCGACCGATACCGAGGACGCCAAGGAAACCGCGCCGATCATCCGCAGCTACGGCGCCCTGCACGGCTTCGACGCGGCAAACTGGGTCTTCCTCTATCGCGGGTCCGGCCCGCCCGATGCCGGCATCAAGGCTGCTGCGGCCTACGGGCTGAAATTCGAGGTCGAGAAGGATGGCGACCAGATGCATGGCGTCCACGCGCATGTGATCGATCAAAGCGGCCATTTGCGCGCGCGCTTTCACGGCCTCAAATTCGATCCGACCGACCTGATCCTCTTTGTCAATGCGCTGACCAACGAGCCGCCCGGCGCCGCCAGCGAGGAGATTGATCCGGCTTCGGTTTCGTTGCGTGCCGGACTTTCGGAGGTTCCACCGCTGTGGTTCGAGATTTTGCTGGCAGCGCTCGGCGCCGGCCTGACCGGCTCGGCGCTCTTGCTGATCCGCGCGCTCCGGAGGTAATGAGGCAGGCGCGATGAACACGCTGTCGATCATCACCCTGCTGACGAGCTTCGGCGCCGGCGTCGTCTCTTTCTTGTCGCCCTGCGTGCTGCCGCTGGTGCCGGGTTACGTCTCCTATGTGGCGGGCGACGCGCTGACCGTTGCGGGCGGGCAGCCATCCGCCGGGACGCGGCTCGCCGCGCTGCGGCTCAGCCTTCTTTTCGTGCTCGGCTTCTCGACGGTGTTCGTGCTGCTCGGTGCGAGCGCCACGACCCTCGGCGAATTACTGCTGTCCTACCGCTACGAGGCCAACCTCGTCGGCGGCGCGGTCGTCGTTCTGCTCGGACTGTTCATGATGGGGCTCGCCAACCCTTCCTGGCTGCAGCGCGAGTTCCGTTTCCATCCCGACCTCCGGGGCGGGCGGCCCGCTGCGGCCTATGTGATCGGCGTCGCCTTCGCGTTCGGCTGGACACCGTGCATCGGACCGGTGCTCGGTGCGATCCTGACGACCAGCGCCGTTTCTGCGACGGTGCGGCAGGGCATCGTGCTGCTCGCCTTCTATTCGCTCGGGCTCGGATTGCCATTCCTCGCGGCGGCGGTGTTCACCGACCGGCTGATGTCGCGCCTGAAATCCTTCGGCCGGCTCGGCCGCGGGCTGCAATTCGGCGCCGGTGCGCTCGTCTCGCTGATGGGGGTGGCGATGCTGACCGGGGAATTGACCAGTTTTTCATACTGGCTGCTCGATACTTTTCCGATCCTTTCCCGGATCGGGTGAGGCGCGAGCGTCTCATGACGAGTCCGGAGATTTCGCAATCCTCGGCGCCGCCGCCGGTCAGCGCGGCTGATGCGCCCGGGCGCGGGTTTTCGCGCCGGCGTCTGATGCTGCTCGGCGCGGCGTCGCTCGGGCTTTCCGGTACGCTGGTCGCAGGCGCCGACATTCTCAGACGCAATGCCTTGCCATGTTCCGATGGCGGCTGCTCCCTAGGGAGCTTGCGCGACGGCATCGCAAGCCGGTCCGCGGCGCGGCCGGGTCCGGACATCTTCGAGGAGGTCATGCCCGAGAGGGGTATCAATACCGGGGTGAGGTTCGGCGACGCCATCCAGAAAGTCATCGCGGCCGGCGTACTGGATCCGGCAAAGTTCCGCGCGCAGGGCGCCCGCGTGCCGCACTGGGTCGAGCGGCTGATGGCGGCGCCGTCGGCAGAGTCGATTGTCTTCACCCGCGAGCGGGCGCCCTGGCTCGTCAACCTGCTGTGGCCGATCGGTCTGGCGAACAAGGCGGCCTTCAACCGCCGCAGCCTGATCAACACGGTCCGGCTGCCAGGCTTCGCCAGCACCGGCGGCTGGACCCTCGGCCGCGCGCCGAACGGTTCGGCCTACTTCAATTGCGTCGATGCCGTACCGCTGACCGATCGCCAGGCATTTCTCGCCTTGGCGATCGCCACCAACACGTTCCGCCCGTGCTGCGACAACAACACCTTCTTCCAGGATTGCAACCACGGCTCGGCATTGTTGGGCCTCATTGAACTGGCTGTCTCGCAAGGCGCAACGGCGGATAGGATCTACCGCATCGCGCTGACGGCCAATTCGTTCTGGTTCCCTGAACAATATGCACGAACCGCGCAGTACTTTACGCGTTTCGCGAAGCGCCCGTGGAGGAGGGTGTCGGCGCCACAGGTCCTGAGCGCCGGCTACTCCTCGCTCAGCGGTTGGCAGCGGCACATCGATGCGCCGCTTCGGCAGGCAAAGATAGCGCCGCCCCTCGACCCCAGGGCTCAGCCGGCGACATGCGCCCTATGAGTGCCCGATGCTAGGCCGGCAATCGACGGACGAGGACATCGATGCCGTCATCGCCGGGCTGACAAGCTGCCTCGGCTTCTGACGGATGAGCGACGCCGTGGCTCGGCAAGACGTGCCGAGATTTGGCATCATCCGGCGCTGATTGTCTCAGCGCGCTTGTCCGCCGAAGCCTCCGCGAGTGTCTCGATCGACACGAGGCGCCCATGGGTCACGACGAGGATCGCCGCCTCCTGGTCGAGGGCGATCCGGCGCAGCAGATCCATCACCGCCGAGACGACGATCAGGATCGCCATGAACATGCCGAGCTGCTTCTGCATCTTCTCGATGACGAAGACCGTGAGGTAGCTCTCTTCCTGCTGCTCGGGCACGGCCGATAGGTGCTTCCAGCGGTCGATGTCGCGG
>DATLTH010000363.1:0-5931 GCA_035533695.1 Allostellaceae bacterium
GCTGCTGACCGGCAATTTCGGCTGGGCCTCGCTCAAGCGCGCGCTTGAAGCCGGGCAGATCCGCATCGAGACGCTTGAGCAGGCGTTGAACATGGCGAGCACGGTATCGCTCCAGCCGGAGCCGATCCCGTTATCGCTCAAGGTCGTCCTGGTCGGGCCGCCGGCGCTCTATTATCTGCTGAGCGCGCAGGATGAGGACTTCGCCGATCTGTTCAAGATCGCCGCCGATTTTGACGACCGGGTCGAGCGCACGCCCGAGACGACGCTGCTTTACGCGCGGCTGATCTGCGGCATGACGCGGCGCGAGAAATTGCGGCCGCTCGATCGCGAGGCCGTCGCGCGGTTGATCGAGCAGGCGGCGCGGCTCGCGGGCGAAGCCGACAAATTGTCGGCAAGCCTGCGCGCCTTTCTCGATCTGTTGCGCGAATCCGATCAGCTCGCGGCCGATGCCGGCAAGGCCGTCGTCGGCGGGGCCGAGATGCAGGCGGCGATCGACGCGCAGATCCGCCGCGGCGACCGCATCTACCGCCACCTGCAGGAGGAGATCGGCCGCGGAACGATCCGCATCGAGACCGCCGGCGAAGAGGTCGGCCAGGTCAACGGCCTCTCGGTGATCAGCCTCGGGATGCAAGCCTTTGGCACCCCAAGCCGCATCACCGCGCAGGTGCGGCTCGGCCGCGGCGAAGTCGTCGACATCGAGCGCGAGGTCGCGCTCGGCGGGCCGATCCATTCGAAGGGCGTCTTGATCCTGTCCGGGTTTCTCGGCGGCCGGTTCGGCAAGACCCGGCCGCTATCGCTCAACGCGAGCCTCGTCTTCGAGCAGTCGTATGGCGGGGTCGAGGGCGACAGCGCCTCCGCCGCCGAACTTTTCGCGCTTCTGTCGGCCCTGGCCGAGGCGCCGATCAAGCAATCCTTCGCGGTCACCGGGTCGGTCGATCAGCGCGGCCAGATCCAGGCGATCGGCGGGGTCAACGAGAAGATCGAGGGGTTTTTCGACAGCTGCCGCATCACCGGGTTCACCGGCCATCAGGGGGTGATCATCCCGGCGAGCAACGTCAAACACCTGATGCTGCGCCGCGATGTCGTCGAGGCATCGGAACAGGGCCGCTTTAGGATCATCGCGATGGACACGGTCGATCAGGGGCTGGAACTGTTGACCGGGATACCGGCAGGACAGGCCGACGCAAACGGCAGCTACCCGACCGGCACGATCAACCAGCGCGTCGCCGCGCGGCTCGACGCCTTTGCCGCGAAGGCGGCGGAATTGGCGCGCCTCGCCTCCGCCACCGGAGGCCATCCATGAGCGGAACGATCGAGCGCGTCGTCGTGCCGCTCGACGCGGCGTCGGAAAGCCATGCCGCGATCGACACCGCTGCGCGCCTCGCCGCGCGCGCCAAGGCGCCGCTGCACGGCGTCTTTGTCGAGGACGAAGATCTGCTGCATCTGGCAAGCCTGCCGTTCGCGCGCCAGAGCACGCTCGGGGCGGCGGCCGAGAAGCTGACGCGCGAGCATATCGAGCTGCATTTGAAGACCGCCGCCGAACGTGCCCGCAAGGAAGTGATGGCGGCCGCCAAGCAGCATGGCGTGGCCGCCACGTTCGAGGTGGTGCGCGGGCCTTCCGGAACCGCTTTGGCCGGGGCCTCGCAACGCGACCTCGTCGTCGCCGGCGCGCTGACTCGGCCGATCGGCGCGCATTTTCGCCTGGAGTGCCGCTGGCTGTCGTCGATCGAGGTCAGCCCCGGCCCGATCCTCCTGGTGCGGCATGCGTGGAGCGCGAACGGCGCGGTGGTGATGCTGCTGCGCAACCGGGACGCATCCGCCGCGCGGCTGCTCGAAACCGCGGCACACCTCGCGCAGGCCGCGGACCGCTTGCTGACGGTGATCTGCCCGCCCGCGCTAGCCGGCCGGGCAGGATTCGAAAAATGGATCGCCGAACGGCTCGCCGGGTCGGCGGTGCGCCTTCAGGTCGAAGTCGCGCCGGCCGAGCCCGCGGCATTGCGCGAACGGATCGGCGCGCTCGGCTGCCGCCTGTTGGCGATCGAGGCCGGGGGGACGGACGGCGACGGAGAGCAGCTGCGCGAATTCGTCGAGTACTTCGCCTGCGACATCCTCACGGTGCGCTGACCGCCGGCTTCGGCTGAGCGGCGGCGACGCGCACCATCGCGTCATGTCCGGACCATTCGCCGGTGTCCGCGCGGCGCCACGTGAAATCGACTTGGCCGCCCAGCGGCAGTGCCGCCGTCTCCAGGACCGCGACGTGGAAGCCGAGCCCGCTGTCACTCGTCGAGGTGTCGGCGATCGCGTGCCAGCCGTCGCGGCCCCAATGCACGATCGCCGGCTCGGGCAGGGCGATCGCGAGTTTCGCGCCGGCTTCCATCATGCCGATCGGCGCGTGCGGCCACCAGAATGCGAATTGCGCCGTCGGGCGCCGTCCGCGATAGCGCTGCCACACCGTGCGCGGCCGCCCGAAGGGATGGCCGATCTGGCGCGACACCAAGAGCTTGACGAATTCGGCATGAGCCCAGGCGAGCGGCATCGCCGAGCCGGTGGCGCGACCCGGGACGAGGCGGCGCGCCGGCACCGGGTCGGAATCCCACACCTGCTCCGGGATCATGCCGCCCGGGCTTGCCATCGCCGCCATCGCTTCGAGGTAGGGCAACGGGTCGCGGCCGGCACACAGTTCGTAGAGGCCGCGCTCGCCGGTCAAGAGCGGCCAGCCGCGGCCGATGCCGGTGCCGTCATAGGCCGAGCCGTCGGCGTGCTCGCCGTAGCCGTCGCCGCGGTAGCGGTGCCAGACCGGCCCGTTCGGCGTGTCGGTTTTCAGCAGCGCGTCGGCCAGCGTCAGCGAGCCCAGGATCAGCGGGTCGTCGGGCGCGCGCAGACCGCAGCGCACCAGGTAGAGAAACTCGGTGCCGATCTGCTCGTCGCCGGGCAGCCCGCTGCTGTCGACCCGGTTGCGGATCGGTACGATCGCGTGCGTCGCATCGGCCTGTGACAGGATCTCCGGCGGCGCGACGCGAACGTAATACCCGGGCACGCCGTATTGCCGTGCGAGGTCGGTGTCGCCGACCGCCAGCCAGGCCTCGACCTGCGCGTTCCAGAAATCGCCGAGCGCCAATGCCCAGTCGGCTTCGGGCGATGGCAGCAAGGCTGCGCCGGCGACCAGGGCCGCGATCAGCGTCGCCAGGGTGAAGGCGTTGATGCCCTCGTTCTCCTCCCAGCGGTCCTGCATCGTCGATGGACCGGTGCGCGCGATGTAGCCGAGGGCGCGGCGCACCATGTCCTCGACCTCGATCGAGCGCAGCGCGTCGCGCTCCTCCAGTTCGGCGGCGAGCAACACCGGGAACCCCGTCTCGTCGAGCTGGATCCCCTGCCAGTACGGCGTGCCGCCGAGCCACTGGTTCTGGTTCCAGTGGCCGTCCTTGGTTTGTGTCGCGATCAGGTAGCGCAGCGTGTCGCGCGCCTCCCCCTCGGCGCCAAATGCCAAGAGGGCGCCGGCGCATTGCACGAGGTCGCGCGGCCATACCAGATGGTAGCCGCCGCGCTGGTTGCCGGTGTCGCCCCACGGCACGCTGAGGCTGGCGACCATCGCGCCGGGATAGGTCTTGTCGAGATGCGCCCGCAGCACGATCGAGGAGATCACGACCTGGTCGCGGACCGATTTCGGCAGGTCCAAGGTCGGGGCGCTGCGCTGGGCGCAGCTTGACTGCCACGCCTCCCAGTCGCCGATCTGCTGCTGCACGATGTTGTCGAACGGCTGGATCAGGCTCGATATCGCCAGGGTCGCCGCCGATTCGGCGCTGCTGCCGAAGCCCAGCGCCAAGACGGCGCGGTGCGGCAACTCGCCGATCAGCGCCACGTTGCCCGGCCCGGCCGTCTGGTATTGCCAGGTCATTGCGCCGTGCCGCGAGAAATCCTGCCAGCCGTCGCTCGACCCGACGTAACCGGCGCTGACCCGGCGCAGGGCATCGGCCTGATGCTCGTCAGCCGCGGCCAGCGCCATGCCGAACGGGCCCTGCTCGGCGAGCAATACCGAGCGCCGGTGAATCTGGCCGACCGTCGCGGTGTTGTCGAACCCGGTCGCCCCGAGATGCGGCGCCACCAGCACGTAAAGGCCGAGCTCGTCGTTGCCCCCGGCGTCATCCAGCCGGCATTCGATAACCAGCACGTCGCGCCGCGGATCGGGCGTGACGCGCAGCCGCAGCTGGTAGCGCGGATGCTGGTGCACGACCTCGACCGCCGGCACCCCAGGCGCCAGCAGCCTTACCGTGTAGTTCTCGTTGCGCTTGACCTCGGACCAGAAGCCGCCCGGGCCGGCGACGATGAAGCCGAGGTCGCGGATTTGCGGGATGTCGACGCGCGGGTGGTAGACCTCGTTGATGATCCCGAAGCCCATCGTAAACCACAGCCGCGCCGGCCCGAGGCCGCAGCCGACCATGTCCTTGGCGCTGCTCGTCCAGGTGGGGGCCGAGCCGGGCATCCCGGGAGCGTGACCGGCGGGTTCGGGGAGCGGGGAGGGGTTCATGATTGCCATGGTAGCGCGATTGGCCGCGGGGAACAGCGTCTCGGCAAGGGGTGACGAACCCGGTTAACTTCCTGCCCGGGACGCACTAGCATTGCCCTTGCCGCGCGGTGCATTTCCGGCGGCAAGGAGGGACGATGCCGGCGCGCACGGGTCAGCAATACATCAACGGTCTCAAGGAACAAGAGCGCGAGGTCTGGCTCGGCGGCGAACGGGTGCGCGACGTGACGACGCATAGGGGCCTGTCGGGCGGCGTCAAGGCGATCGCGCACCTCTACGACATGCAGCACGACGCGAAACTGCGCGAGGTGATGACCTATAAGTCGCCGACCAGCGGCGAACCCGTCGGGCGCTCGTTCGACATGCCGAAAACCAAGGAGGCGCTCGAAACCCGCAGCAGGATGATGCTGAACTGGGCGCGCGCCACCTGCGGGATGATGGGCCGCTCGCCCGATTTCATGAATGTGACCTTCGCCGCCTGGGGCGCTGCCGCCGATTACTTCGGCGAGAAGCGCCCGGAATTCGCGGTCAACATGCGCAAGTACGTCGAACACATTCGCGAAAACGACGTGACGCTGACCCACTCGCTGATCAATTTCCAGCGCAGCCGCAACGTGACCGGCATGTTCAAGCTGGAGGAGGGCACCGCGCTCGAAGTCAAGCGCGAGACCAGCGCCGGGATCGTCGTCAAGGGGGCGCGCATTCTGGCGACGCTGGGGCCATTGTCCGACGAGATCGCGGTCTATTCGCCGCGCCTCGGGCGACACAGCGACGACCACAGCCCGTTCGCGATGAGCTTTTCGATCCCGTGCGGCACGCCGGGCCTCAAATTCCTGTGCCGCGACAGCTTCGACCTCGGCCGCTCGCATTTCGACCATCCGTTGGGCTCGCGCTTCGAGGAGATGGATTGCGTCGTGTTCTTCGACGACGTGCTGGTGCCGTGGGAGCGGGTGTTTCTGCTGTACGATGTCGATCGCCTCAACGCGATCCCGACCGTCACCCATTCGACGGCGCATTCGGCGCATCAGGGCGCCGCGAAAAACCTCGCCAAATGCGAGTTTGTCCTCGGCCTCGCCCTGCTGATGACGCAGACCATCGGCAACGCCCACCTGCCGCACACCGAAGAGCGCATCGGCGAATTGATGCTTTACACTGAGCTGATGCGCTCGTGCATGCGCGCGGCCGAAGCCGATGCCGCGCTCGACCGCTGGGGCGTCATGTGCCCGGCGATCCTGCCGGTCGAGTCGACGCGCAATCTGATGATGACGTGCTATCCGCGGATGATCGAAATCCTGCAATTGCTTGGGTCGTCGAGCTTCCTGATCCAGCCGAGCGAAAAGGATTTCGACGGGCCGCTGAAGGCCGATATCGAGCAATACCTGACCACCGACAACACCACGGCGAAGGAC
>DATLTH010000364.1:0-5636 GCA_035533695.1 Allostellaceae bacterium
CGCTTCAGGCTGCGCTCGCAGGCCTCGACGACGCCCTTCTGCGAGGCGTTGTAGGGCAAGACCTTGCTGACGATGAACAGCTTGTCGCGATGCCCGGCGATGGCGCGCCCGACGATCTCCTCGGCGACGCCGCTGCCGTACATCTCGGCGGTGTCGATGAGGGTCACGCCGAGCTCGATGCCGAGCTTCAGGGCGGCTGCCTCGTCGGCGGCAACGCGGCCGTTCTCGCCCATATGCCAGGTGCCCTGGCCATAGGCCGGCACGGCGTCGCCGTTCGGCAGCGTCACGGTCGGCATGCTGTCGCTCATCGCCCTTCTCCCTATGGGGCGCGCTCGCGGCGCAGGATGACGAGCCGCGCGGCGCCGTAGGTGCGCTCGTCGATGATGGCGAAGCCGGCGGGCGCCGACAATGCCTCGCGCGCGGCGACCTCGATGACGGCGAGCGCGTCGGGCGTGAGCCACCCGGCATCAGCGAGCGCGGAGAGCGCCGGCGGGGCGACGCCGCTCCGGTATGGCGGATCGAGAAACGCCAGCGCGCAGGCAAAGCCGGCGCGCGGCGGCCTTGTCGCGTCGCCGGCAACGATATATGCCCGTTCGCCCTCGCCGAGCGCGGCGACGTTGCGGCGCAGCGCGGCGAGCGCCTCGCGGTCGCTCTCGATGAACACCGCCCTGCCGGCGCCGCGCGACAGGGCTTCAAGGCCATAGGCGCCGGTGCCGGCAAAGGCGTCGAGCACCGGCTGCTCGGCGAACATCAGACCGGCGGCGGCAAAATCGCCGTGCGACAGGATGTTGAACAGCGCCTCGCGAGCCCGGTCGCTGGTCGGCCGCACCGCCTCTCCGGGCGGCGCGATCAGCCGCCGCCCGCGATGGCTACCGCCGACGATGCGCAGCCCCGCCGACCGCTTCAGCGGTTTCGGTTCAGAAGGGCGCATATTGGACGATGAACAGCAGAGCCAGCGCAGTCATCGCCGGTTCCCCGATTTGGGCGTTGCCGTGTTATTCGTAATAATGGATCTCGAGGAGGAGGCAGCCGCGGGTCGACTTGAACGGGCCGTGCGCCGCGCCCGGCGGGCGGCACGCGTAGGTGCCGGGAGCGAAGCCTTCGCCGCCATTGCCGGCGGCATCGTTGCCGACGGTCAGGTCGCCGTCGATCAGGTAAACCTCCTCCCAGTAATCGTGGACAAAGGGCGCGGTCGTGAACACCCCGGGAGCAAATCGCAAGAGGCGCGTGCGGCTGCCGGTCTGGCGCGCCTCGTCGAGCGCGCCGGCGAGGATCTTCTGCTCGATCCCGGCGGGATAGCCCGCGGGCGTGCGCCACCCGCCGGTCATATCGACGGCGTGAAATTCGAGATGCGGCTTGTTGACGGTCATGTCGAGGGTCCTCGTTGATGTCTGCGGTCGGTTACCCATAACGGAACCATGAAATGAACCCGACAAAGCGTATGACACGAAAGGGCGCGCGATGCAGTGCCTGATAACCGGGAGCGCCGGGTTCATCGGCTTCCATGTCGCCCGCCGACTGCTCCGGGACGGTCACCAGGTCGTCGGCATCGACGGGATGACCCCCTATTACGACGTCGCGCTGAAGGAACGGCGGCACGCGGAATTGGCGAAGTTTGCCGGCTTCCGTGCCTATCGGGTCATGCTGGAGGATGCCGATGCGCTGCAGCGGGTCGCCGGTCGCCAGGCTTTCGATCTGGTCATTCACCTGGCCGCTCAGGCCGGCGTCCGGTACAGCGTTGAAAACCCCGGCGCCTATATTGCCGCCAACATCGTCGGCAGCTTCAACCTCCTCGAATGGTGCCGCCAGACGCCGCCGCGTCATCTGCTGATCGCCTCGACCAGTTCGGTCTACGGCGCCAACCTCGATTTTCCGTTCGCCGAGACCGATCGCGCCGACCACCCGCTGACGCTTTACGCCGCGTCGAAGAAATCGGTCGAGGCGATCGCCCACTCCTATTCGCATCTGTGGCATCTGCCGACGACCGTCTTTCGCTTCTTCACAGCATACGGGCCCTGGGGGCGACCCGACATGGCATTGTTCAAGTTTGTGCAGCGCATCCTCGCCGGTGATCCGATCGACATCTACAATCACGGCAACATGGAACGCGATTTCACCTATATCGACGATCTGGTCGAAGCGATCGTGCGGCTCTGCGACCGGGTTCCAGCCGTCGATCGGCCTGCCTCCGCTTCGGGCGGCGATTCGCTGAGCCCGGCCGCGCCCTACCGGATCGTCAATATCGGCGGCGGAAACCCCGTCGCCCTGCTGTCGTTCATCGCGGAGATCGAGACGGCGCTCGGGCGGCAGGCCAGGCGCAACATGATGGACATGCAGCCCGGGGACGTCCGGAAGACCGAGGCTTCCACCGAGCTGCTCGATGCCCTGATCGGGTTCCGGCCGAGCACGCCGGTCGGCGTCGGGGTGCGCGAGTTTGTGCGGTGGTACCGCGATTATTACCGCGTCTAGGCCGCAGATCGGATGATCACAGGCGCCGAAGATCTGATCGCTCGCCGGCTGGTCGCACCGGAACGGCGCGACGAACTGCGCCGGGTCGCCGAGAAATTCTCCGTGGCGGTGACCGACGAGATGGCGGCGCTGATCGATCCGGCCGATCCGGCCGATCCGATCGCGGCGCAATTCGTCCCGAGCGCGGCGGAATTGCAGAGCGCCGACGACGACCAACCCGACCCGATCGGCGACGCGCGCTGGTCGCCGATCCCGGGCATCGTCCACCGCTATCCCGACCGCGTATTGCTGAAGCCGATCCTGACCTGCCCGGTCTACTGCCGCTTCTGCTTCCGCCGCGAGCAGGTCGGCAAAGCAGGCAACTCCGGGGGCGTGCTGACGCCGGCGGCATTGGAGCGCGCCTTCGCCTACATCGCGGCGCATCCCGAAATCTGGGAGGTCATCGTTACCGGCGGCGACCCGTTTCTGCTGTCGCCCCGCCGTATCGCCGCGCTCGTCCGCCGGATCGAGGCGATCCCGCACGTCATGGTGATCCGCTTTCACAGCCGCGTGCCGGTCGCCGATCCGCGCCGGGTCGGCACCGCGCTGGTGGCGGCATTGAAGGCCGACAAGGCGGTCTATGTCGTGGTCCATGCCAACCACCCGCGCGAATTGACCCCGGCGATGCGCGCGGCGGTCGGGCATCTCGTGCATGCCGGCATCCCGGTATTGTCGCAGAGCGTGCTGCTGCGCGGCGTCAACGACGATCCGGCCGTGCTGGAAGCCTTGTTCCGCGGCCTCGTCGCGATGCGGGTCAAGCCCTATTACCTGCACCATCCCGATCTGGCGCCCGGCACCGGCCATTTCCGTCTCGGCATCGAGGAGGGACAGCGCCTCGTCGGCGCCTTGCGCGGCCGGGTCTCCGGGCTGTGCCAACCAACTTATGTCCTCGATATTCCCGGCGGCTTCGGCAAGGTGCCGATCGGGCGAAGTGCCGCGATGCCCGGCGAGGCGGCCGGCTGCTGGCGGGTCGAGGATCCCGCCGGCCGCCGCCACCCCTACCCGCCGCCGCCCGGCGATCCCGCCGAGGGCTGAGCGCCGCGCCGATGTCGGCAGATGCCAAGCCTACGATGATCGTCGTCGGCGGCGACGCGCTGGCGCTCAGTACGGCGCGCGATATCTGCCTGTTGCAGGATTACCGCGTCGTCGTGCTGTGGCCGGCCGACAGCGAATTCGCCGCCGCCGTGGAAGCCTGCGGCGCCGCGCTGGTTGCCGCCCGGCCGGAGAGCAGCGAGGGGCTCGCAGCGGCCGGCGTGCACGGCGCGGTTTCGATCCTGGCATTGTCGCGCGAAGACGAGCTCAACCTGCAGGTGGCGCTGCGCGCGCGTGACGCCAACCCGCAGATCCGCATCGTGTTGCGCCAGTTCAACCGCACGCTCGCCGCCAAGATCGAGCAGAACCTGCCCGATTGCGCGGTGTTGTCGCTCGCCTGGCATTCGGCGGCGACCTATGCCGCCGCCGCGCTCGACCCGTCCTGCTTCCGCGGATTGCAGTTTCCCGAGCGCGACGGGCCGCTGGGCGGGTTCGCCTACCGGACTGCCGGGAACGACGATGTTGCCGGACAGACTGTCGCCGCCGCCGAAGAGGCGCTCGGCGTGCGCATTCTCGCGCTCGACGGGGCAACCGATTGCGGCGCCGACCGATTGATCGCACCGGGCGCGCGACTGATCGTCTATGCCGCGATCGACCGGCTGCTCGCGTCGACGCCGCGGCAGTCGGTTCCGGAGGCAAACCCCAAGCTCGGCGCGCGCCTGCGCAACGCCGTGCGGCGCGGCCGCTGGCCCACGCACCGGACCGACCCGCATATCGGCGGCTACGCGGCGATCGCGCTGACGTTGTTTGCGCTCGGCACCTGGTATTTCCACTCGGCGCTCGGCAGCACCTGGCTGATTTCGGCCTATTTCGTGCTGAGCACGATGACGACGACCGGCTATGGCGACATCCTGCCCAATCAGCACAGCGTGCCCGACATCGTGTTCGCGATGGCGCTGATGCTGTTGGGGACGGTGTTTACCGGCATTTTCATCGCGTTCGTGGCCTCGCGATTGACCCGGGCACAATGGGTGCGGATGCAGGGCCTGCGCCCGATCGGCCGGCGCGGCCACATCGTCGTCTGCGGTTGCGGCAGCATCGGCACCGGGGTCATCGACCTCTTGCTCGGCTTCAACAAGCCGCTCGTCGTGGTCGAGCAGAACCCCGACGCGGCCCTGGTCGAGCGCGCGCTCGACCGCAGCTTCGATCTTCTGACCGGCGACGCCAGCCGCGACGACACGCTCGATCTGTGCAACCTCGCCGCGGCGCACAGCCTTGTCGCATTGACCAATGTCGATACGCGAAACCTCGAAATCGCGCTCGGCGCGCGCGCCCGCAACCCCAGCATGCCGATCGTATTGCGCATCGCGGAAGCGAATTTCGCCGCCTCGATCGCCCGCCATTTCCAGTTCGAGACGACGTTTTCGGTCGCCGCCCTGGCCGGTCCGGTGTTCGCCGGGCTGGCGCGCATACCGGGAGCGCGCGGCCGCATCGCCTTCGGCGAGCGCGAATACGGCATCGTCGAGATCATTTTCGACGCGGCAATCGAGAGCGAATTGCCGCGCCTGGCGATCCCGCTGGCCGCCGCCGGGGACAATGGCGAGGTCGCCTTGATCCGCGATTTCGCCGGGGTGCAGCCCGGCACGCGGGTATTGATCCTGGTGCCGCTCGCGCCGTTTCACGACGGACGCGAAAGCCTCGCCGCGGTGGCGGAGCGGATCGCGAGCGGCTGACCCGCGCCCTTTGCTCCCTGCCCCTCAGGCCGCCAGTTCGCACCAGATCGGCGTGTGATCGGAGGCGCGTTCCCTGCCGCGCGGGCTCTTGTCGATGTCGCAGGCGACGATGCGGTCGGCCGCCTGCGGCGACAACAGCAGATGGTCGATGCGCAGCCCCTCGTCGCGGTTCCACCTGCCGGCCTGGTAATCCCAGAACGTGTAGCGGTGCGGCTCGCGGTGAAACGCGCGGTAGGCGTCGGTCAGGCCGAGGTTGATGAGACTGCGAAAGCGCGAGCGGGTCTCGATGCGGCACAGCGCATCCTCGCGCCAGGCGACGGGATCGTAAACATCCTCGTCGGTCGGGCAGACGTTGTAATCCCC
>DATLTH010000365.1:0-9155 GCA_035533695.1 Allostellaceae bacterium
ATGCCCAACGTGACAGCGCCGCCGCTCTTCGCTGCTACCACGCCGGCGCCGGCCGCCACCACGACCAGCAGAAATGTCCCCCAGATTTCGGAAAAAACTCGCCGCCATTCGAGGGAGGGTTCCAGGAAATCGGGGGGTGTCGTTCCACGCAGCATGCGGTGCTCTTGCTCGCTGTCCGGCGGCCCTTTGCGTCCGCTCATGTCGGGCACCCTTCGGCGATGCATCGCCCGCTCCTTGGGCGGCGCGCTTCGGCTCTCACTTCGCCAACCTCTCGCGGATCGTCAGCAGTTCGGCGAGGCGCTTTGCGCTCGTTTTGGGGTACGTCATGTTGAGTCCTTCTAATGTATCGACGACGATTTGCGATACAATCAGCCGGGCGTTCTCTTTGTCGTCGGCGGGAACGACATACCAGGGTACATCGTTCGTGCTTGTGGCACCGAGGCATTCCTCGAAGGCCGTCATGTATTTCTTCCAGAATTTCCGCTCCTCGATGTCGGCCAGGCTGAATTTCCAGTTCTTTTCGGGCTCGTCGATGCGGGCGAGGAAGCGCTTGCGCTGCTCCTCCTTCGAGAGGTGGAGGTAGAATTTGACGATGCGGGTGCCGTTGGCGTGGAGATGCCGCTCCAGATCCACGATCGAACGATAGCGGTCGCGCCACACCGCCACTTCGGAGAGCCGGGGGTCCGGGAGCCCTTCGCTGCGCAGAATCTCGGGATGGACGCGCACGATCAGGACTTCCTCGTAGTACGACCGGTTGAAGATGCCGATCCGCCCGCGTTCCGGCAGATCGCGCGTGGTGCGCCACAGAAAATCGTGCTGCAATTCAGTCGGGCTGGGATGCTTGAAGCTGAAAACCTGGCAGCCTTGCGGATTGACGCCGGACATCACATGCCTGATGGCACCATCCTTCCCGGCCGCATCCAAACCCTGAAAGATCAGCAGCACGGCGTAGCGGTTTGACGCGTAGTGAAGCTGCTGCAGCGCGCTCAGTTGCGCAACATGCTCTTCCAGCAGTTTTTTATAGTGCTTCTTCGACTTGTACACGGGCTTCACGGTCGTCGGCCATTTTCTCAGGTCTACGTCGTCCCCTTCCCGCACCCGAAAATCCTGTGAATCGATTTTCATTTCTGTCCCTTTCGGCGGTGCTCCTCATGCGCAGCATAGCGGGCCTTCGAACCATTCCCCTTTTCGGCGGATACGCGCAGCGTTTGGGTTCCGGGTTCGACCCTCCGGGCCGCCCCGGAATGACGACCGTGGGCACCTTTTGTCGGAATTGCTACACTAGCCGCCGCACATCCCGGCGCCACCCGTTCCAGATCAGCCAGCCGCGGCAACGAGATGATCCGCCCGCTCTGCTGACGGTCACGCCGGCATGAACATCGATACGCGAGAGCAAGCGCCTGAAACATCGGGCCGGTAGCCTCGGAAACTACCCAGCCGGCTCGCCGCTGCCGCAACCAGGACAAGACCGGAGGGGCGTTAGGAGGGGCGTCAGTGGCTGATGACGACACGCACGGCGCCGCGGCGCCGCGTGACCGTCGCCGCAACCTCGCCGTCCAAACGGTGGAACAGGACATCGGCCTCGGCATCGCCGAGCCGCAAACCGCGCAGGTGCAGACGCTCGAGAAAATCCGGCAGCCTGGGGCGGTCGAACCGGATCTCGCCGGCGCGAGCATCGAAATGCAGCCCGAGACTGGCCTGCACCAGCGCGAATACGGCGGCGCTTGCCCACGCCTGGGGCGAACACGCCACCGGGTACATGGTCGGCGCCATACGGCGCCGCGGAAAGCCGCAGAACAGCTCGGGGAGCCGCCGCGGCTCCCAGTACGAGGCGGCATCGAACAGGCCGGCAGAGACGCGCAGCGCCGGTTCTTTCAGCCCGTAGCGGGCAAACCCAAGCGCGATCAGGGCATTGTCGTGCGGCCACACCGACCCGTTATGGTAGGAGATCGGATTGTAGCGCGCCGCGGTCAGCGCCACCGTGCGGATGCCCCAACCGGAAAAGCAGCCGACGCGCGTCAGGGTGTCGGCAACCCTCTCGGCGCGGTCGGGCGCGGCAATCCCGGTCAGCAACGCGTGCCCGGCATTGGACGCGATCACCCGGCACGGCCGCTTGTCGCCATCGAGCGCCAACGCATAGGTCGACAGCTCTTCGCACCAGAACGCCGCCTCGAACTTCTGCCGCAAAATCTCGGCCTCGGCCTCCAGACGGGCGGCTGTCGTCGGGTCGCCGAGCGCCAGCGCCAGCGTCGCGGCATGCCGCTTGCCGGCAAACACATAGCCCTGCACTTCACACAGCGCGATCGGCCCGTGGGCCAGTTCGCCATTGGCATGGAAGATCGCGACGGCCGAATCCTTCCAGCCCTGATTGACCAGCCCGGTTTCGCTTTGCCGGTAGTATTCGACAAAACCGTCCCGGTCGGGGTCGCCCGCCGTGTCGATCCACCGTAACGCCGCCATGACGTTCGGCCAAAGAAGGCGAACCGTGTCGAGATCGCCGGTACGCACGAAGTATTCGCCCAACAGCATCACGAAGAGCGGTGTCGCATCGACGCTGCCGTAATAGCGGGCAAACGGCACTTCGCCCAGCCGGGCCATTTCGCCGTTGCGCATCTCGTGGAGGATCTTGCCGGGTTCGGCGTCGCGCTCGCCGTCGGTTTCGGTGGCCTGGGTCGCCGCGAGGAACCCGAGTACCCCCTTGGCAATTGCCGGGTCCATCCAAAGCGTCAGCAGAGCGGTGATGATGCCGTCGCGGCCAAAAAACGTGCTGAACCAAGGGATCCCGGCAAACGGATAGGGGCCGTATTCGGTTTCGGTGATCAGCATGTAGAGATCCGCAACCGAGCGCCGCGCCAATTCGTTGAAGACGGCGTTCGATCCCTCGACGCTGGCGGCCCGGCCGCTTGACGCTTTGAGCGCCTGCCGCGCCGCGCGCAGCGACCGGTAGAACTGGCGGACGGTCCAACCCTGCTCGGGATCATCGGGGAGCGGATCATGGGCGGGCGGATCGCAGCGGATCCGCAGCGCCAGCCGACACCATTTCCCCGGCGGCAGATCCAGGGCGAACGTTGCGCTGTTGTCGTCGAGCCTCGCGGGGGCCGGCGCGAAACACAGTTCGGTGACGCGTCCGACCCCATCCAGCCCCTGATAGCGCAGCGCCACCGTATCGCCCGACACAACTTCGGCCGACCCGTTGCCGCGCCGGGCTCGCCGCTCTCCGCGCACTTCGAAGATGTCGGCGAAATCGGCGGCATACCGCAGACCGAGCGTCACCACATGCCGCCGCAGGTCGAAATTGCGGACCAACAGCAGCTCGTAATACGCCGACCGCCAGATGAATTGCCGGCGGCTCACATAAATCAGCTCCCGCTGCAACGGGCTGCCATCCAGCGCGACTGTGTCGGCATTGGCGAGATCGACCGGCAGCAGCGAATTGTCTTCGGCCTGGTTGGAGCTCAACAATAACGGGCGATCGCCGTTGAGCCGCAGTTCAAGCTGCGACAGGAAGCGTGTGTCCTGGTGATACAGCCCGTCGGGACACCCCTCGTCGCCGTCCATGTCGCCGAAGGGGCTCAGCACAGCAAAGGTGTCACCATGTTTCAGGATGCGGGTTCGCGGCTCGTGGAATGCGCCGGTCGCCTCGACGCGAAACCGGGGCTCGCCTTGGCCGCGCTCGGTATCGGCCGTGAGCACGGCCTCCTCGCGCGCCACCGCGCTCAGTCGGCCGCCGCGCGCGCCGCCCCGCCGGGCGTGCCGACCAGCCGAAGCAGGGGTGGCCGCATTGGAGTTTCGCGGCGAGATGCTTGATGGGAGAGCACCGGCGCGTAAAGCGCGAGATAATCGCGCGCCATCCGCTCGACGGTGAAGCGCTCTTCGAACCGCCGGCGGATTGCCCTGCGGTCAAGCCGCAATGCGTGCGGTACCGCGGCCACCGCGCTCTCGAGGTCATCGACGATAAACCCGGTGAGGCCGTCCTCGATGATTTCGGGGACGGAGCCGCGGCCAAAGGCGATGACCGGAGTGCCGTTCGCCATCGCCTCGATCAAAACCATGCCAAAGGGTTCGGGCCAGTCGATCGGAAACAGGAGGGCGAGCGCGCCGCCGAGAAAATCTCCCTTGTCGGCCTCGCCGATCTCGCCGATGAAACTGATCGAGGAATCCGTCAGCAACGGCGCGATCTTGCTCTCGTAGTACCCCTGATCGACCGGATCGACCTTGGCCGCGATCCGCAACGGCAATCCCGCGCGACGCGCAATTTCGATGGCCCGGTCCGGGGCCTTTTCCGGGCTGATGCGGCCGAGAAAGCTGAGATAGCCGCCGGCGCCATTCCCGGCGTGATAGAGGTCTTTCGGCAGGCCATGCGGCACCGTCCCCGACCAGTTGGCCCACGGCATCGGCGCCCGTTGCGCATCCGAGATCGATACCAGCGGCATCATCTTGTATTCGCGCATCATGACCGGCAGATCGGGCAGATCGAGCCGTCCGTGCAACGTCGTCAATGTCTTTTCCCAGCAATCGGCGAACAGCGGGAAATGCAGGTAGTCGGTATGAAAGTGAATAATATCGAAGTCACTCGCGCGGCGGCGCAGGTGATCGAGCATGATCAGATGATAGACGAGCGGGTCCCGGCATCGATCGTCGAGCCGCAACGCCATCCCGGAGCCCGCTTCCAGCGAGGCCGATGTCACCGAATCGCCGCTGGCGAACAGCGTAACCTCGTGCCCCAGCCTCACCAGTTCCTCGGTTACATAGGAAACCACGCGCTCGGTGCCGCCGTAGAACCGAGGAGGACAACTTTCATGAAGCGGGGCAACCTGTGCGATTTTCATGATAAGAACAATGCCCCTCAAAGACCAAGTCTTTACGTCCTTGCGAGCATACGAGGTTAAAAATTGCGCGGGAGGTTCGGAAAATACCTAGCCAAACCATTCAACGACACCGCTCAAGGACGAGCACGCCGCAATCGGGCGGCAAGTTCGAATTTCCGCTTCAGGTCGATCTGACCCGTTGCGCTGCCGGAGCGACCGGCTGGAACCTCCTTGGTGATATAATTGACGCTCACCGCGTCTTTGGCATCTCGAAGCCGGAGTCGCGCTCCACGTGCTTGACGATGGCGGTCAGGTCCTCGTTCGCCGCGCCCTTGTGCATCGCGTGCTTGAACACCAGCCGCGCCGCCTCGCACACCCACATCGGCACGCCCAGTTCCTCGCCCTGCGCCACCGCCAGGTCGATGTCCTTCATCAGGATGTGCATCTCGGCGCCGTAGTCGAAGCTGCGGGTCAGCACGGCGCGCGGGAATTTGTCTTCGGTGGCGCTGTTCCTGCCGCTGCCGGCATTGATCGCGGCCAGCATCACCTCGGGGTCGAGCCCGCCCTTGGCGCCCATGACGAACGCCTCCGCCGTCGCCGCCAGCGCGACCGCGGACAGGATGTTGTTGGTCAGCTTCAGCACCTGCGCTGCGCCGGGCTTGTCGCCGGCGACGGTCAAGGTGCGGCCCCACAGCGAGATCATCGGCCGCACCCGCTCCACCGCTGCCGGATCGCCGGAAACCATGACCGACAAGGTGCCGGCCCGAGCGCCTGGCGGCCCGCCCGAGATCGGGCAATCCACCACGCTCACGCCGCGCTCAGCCATCGCCCGCTCGATCTCCCGGACAAACGGCACGCCGACCGTGCAGGTGTTGATCAGCAGCTTCATCGCCGTGCCCTGGGCGAGGCCGTCGGCGCCAAACGCCACCTCGCGAAAGGCGGCGAGCGTCGGCAGCGACACAAACACGATCTCGCAGCGATCGGCGAGATCGCGGGGCGAGACAGCGCGGCGCGCCTGGCGTTCCAGCAGCGGCTGCATCGCCGCCTCGTTGATGTCGTAGATCGTCAGGCCGTGACCGGCATCGAGCAGCTTGTGCGCCATCGGCTGCCCCATCGCGCCGACGCCGAGATACCCCGCGTCCATCGCACCGCCTCCTAAGCCCGTAGAGCGGCGGCGAGTTCGCGCGCGGGCCGCATAAATTCGGGGTCGAACACCTTCGTCGCCATGACCTGGCAGCGGCGGATCAGGCGAATGGTCGCCCCGAGCACCGCCCCACTGGGTTCGATCGTCAGCATCGCGCACCTCCTTGTCGGCCGCCGCCTCTTCCGTCGGCAGCCATCGTAGTTGCTGTTGGCGCAATCGTCAGGTTCTGATGTAACGCGAGCGCCGCACGCGACCGCGCATAGGAGGGGACGCACTGTGCCCGGACGGGATAAGCTTCGATTTTCTTGAGGAAGACGCCATGCCGACATTAGACGCTCAGGTGCACGCCTATGAACGCAACCATCCGGGCCGCCCGTGGGTTGGTACCCTCTACGGCCCCGCCGAGGTCACCGCAGACCAAATGGTCGCTTCTATGGACGCCGTCGGGGTCGACGGCGCGGTCCTGGTTTCGCCCTTCAGCATGTACCGCTATGACGCGAGCTATGCCCTTGAGGTTTACGCGGCGCATCCGACCCGGTTCAGGCTGGTAAAGCCGGTCGATCCCACCGATCACGGCGTCAGCGAGACGATCGCCGAGTGGGCCCGCACCAAGGGCACGGTCGGCATTCGGATATTCTTGCGAGACAACGCATCGAGCGACCCGGCCGACCCCGCCATCAACCGCGTCCTGGCGACGGCAGCGGCGCACAAGCTGCCGGTCAATCTCGCTTGTACCGGACGCCTCGACCAGGCCCGGCAGTTGGCCGCGCGCAACCCGAATACGCGAATGGTGGTCGACCACCTTGGGTTGCCGCAACCGCACGAACCGCCGCCCCCCGCACAACCCTTCGCCGATCTGCCGAAGCTGCTGGCGCTCGCCAGCCACGACAACGTCGCCGTCAAGATCAGCGGCGCCTGCACCTTGGCGCGCGAACCCTTCCCCTACAGAGACATCTGGGATTCGCTCGCCCAGGTCTTTGATGCGTTCGGTTTCGATCGCTGCATGTGGGGCACCGACTGGACCCGAGCGGTCGGGCTTTTGACCTACCAGCAAGGGGTCGAGGCATTCCGCGTTACCGACCGGCTTTCCGAGGCGGACCGCGCCAAACTTATGGGAGAGACCCTTTCGCGGATCTACGACTGGCCAAAGGCGCAGGCCTGAGACCGCGCCCGGATCTAAAACCCGGTCGGCACTGTGCGCCGCAACGGCGACCCTTCTTGCGGCGGCGGCCTCGCGCCCATTGCACACTCTCGCTCGGCTCCCGAAACCGCCCACCGAAATTCGTAGGTTGTGGCTCTCCGAAGCTCCGAAAAGCCGCAAGGATCGTCGCGATTTGAGCGGCGAAGCAATCGCGAATTTACGCTCAAAACGGCAGCGAACCGCAATCTACAGAAATTTGTTGCAGGTGCATATCGTTCCTTATATGTTCACGGTGCCGCGTCGTGCGCTCGCCGGTCGCGGTGATCGCAATCGCTAACCGGGAGGTTCGCCACCATGACCGAAAAAGTGCCGGTTCTCGTGATGCTTGGTATCGGGATCGACGGCAAGCCACATGCCGCACAGTTCGCCGAGCACGATGCGCCGCTCGTCGCGCGCGCCGCCGAGCTGATGGGTTTCCACGTCATCCAGGTCGCCCCCGACAACGAGGAACTGCACGGCGTCGCCGAACGGCTTCCGCGCGGCAGGATCTTCAGCACCGGACGCGGCTTCGTGCCGTTCGTCAGCCGCGCCGGGTTCGACAAGCTCGCCGTGCTGGTCGTGGGCGGCATTACCGCACGCGCGCCACAACCCATCGATGCGGCGAATGAAGATGCAGTTCACCCGCTTGCCGACATGTTCAAATCCGACGCCATCAACACCGCCGACGCGCTGTGGGCCAAGGTCGAATTCGGCACCGTGGTGCTGGCCGCGCAGCCGGACCTGTATGGGCCAGGCTGGTGGGAGGGCGTCGTGGTCGGCGTTGATGGTGACGACCTGACAACTCGCTGGATGGACGACGCCAGCCTCGAACCGATTCACGTTTCTCGTCGCGATGTCGCGCTGCGCCACCCCGGCTCGGATTAAGCGTTAGCCCAACTGCTTGGGCGGCTACTCCGGCGACCCCGCCGGCCACTTCGCTCGCCGGCGTTGCCTGATCTGAGGCATTCGTAGCGGTCGGTTGAAGTGGCCTAATCGCGCCGGCTCCGACCGGCTAACCGCAAAAATCGAGATTCACTTTTTCGGCGCTCACCGCGACGGGCGCCGAGGGGCGTCGTGCGCTGCACCTTTGCGCGCGGGCGATGCCAGTCCAGGTTGTGTCCGATCAGCTCGCTGTCGCATAACGTTGACATCGCTTGACGCGGACGAGGGCAGCCTGTATGCATTCATCGATGAACGAACTCGACCGAGATCGTTCGTGTGCGCGACTTCTTCGCGCTCTACCGGGCGGGCGCTGACGCACCCAGCCTGCGGTAGCCTTGAAGGACCAACCCGAGCCACCGCGTGCTCAGCCAAGCGAAAGCAGACCTTGCCCGTCAGGATGCGCATTTCCGCGTGATGCGCATCATTGAGGCCAATCCGACCTACAGCCAGCGGGACATCGCCAGATCGCTCGGTATGAGCCTCGGAGCGGTGAACTACTGCCTCAACGGCCTCATCGACGTCGGATGCGTCAAGATGAAGAACTTCCGGGCATCCGACAACAAGGTGCGTTACGCCTATATTCTCACGCCGAAGGGCGCTGCCGAGAAGGCGGCGCTGGCGGGAGCGTTCCTACAGCGAAAGATGCGGGAATACGAAGCGCTGAAGGCGGAGATCGAGGCGCTGCCGCTCGAGGCCGCGGCCGGGGGATCGAAGCCCTCCACTGGCTCTTGAGTGCAGTGGCGGCACCATGAAGGCGCTATTGCTACATTTTGAATGAATTCATAGCAACGCATATTATCGGCTTAAAATATTGAACTCGGGGAGAGGCGAAACGTCTCGCGGTCGCTTATGTGTGGGGTAAACGGCATCTTTTCTTATCACTCGGCAGCGGGCGCGCCAACGGAGCGAGAATTGCTCATGACGCGCGAAGCGATGCGCGCGCGCGGCCCGGACGGCGCCGGCTCCTGGTGGAGCGCTGATCGGCGCTGCGCCTTGGCAAATCGACGGCTCGCGATCCAGGATCTTTCCGACCGCGCGGCGATGCCGATGGTCAGCAGCGACGGCCGTTTTGTCATTACGT
>DATLTH010000366.1:0-5167 GCA_035533695.1 Allostellaceae bacterium
CTGCCGCCGCGCATCGAGGCGATCGCGCAAGGCGCGCAGAGCTTCGCCGTCGGCGCCTTCGCGCCCGCGCCGTTCCACGCCGGGACGATGATCCTTCGCCTGCGCCTGTCCTGGCACGGCCAGATCCGCGCCGCCCGCCTGCGTGTCGCGGCGCTGCGCGGCGATCCGGGCGGACGCGCCGCCGGCCTGACAGTCCGCGCGGCGCGGCTGCGGGTCGCGCCCGGCGCCGAACGCCGGATGACCCTGGCGGTGCGGATCGCCGACATCGCGCTGCCGAAATCCCGCATCTGGCCGCTCGGCCGGCGGATCGCGGAGCTGTCCGCTTCGGGCTGGGCCAGCGCGATGCCGCGCGGTGGCGGCCCGGCGCGCGCGCGGCTGGAGCGGTGGCGGCGCGCGGGCGGGACGGTGCGGCTGACGGCGGCGCGGCTGCGCTGGGGGAAGCTCGATCTGTCGGCCTCGGCGCGGCTGGGTCTCGATCCCTTGCTGCGGCCGGAGGGCGGGGGGGAGGCGATGGTCGCGGGCTACGCGGCGGCGCTGGATACCCTGGCGGCGAACGGGGCGGTGAGCAACGACGCGGCGCTGGCGGCGAAGGGGGTGCTGTCGCTGCTGGCGGCGGCGGAACCCCAGGAGGCGCGAGGGGGGGCGCACGGCGCGCCGGCGGGCGTGCTGCGTCTGCCCTTCGTACTGCGGGATGGGCGGCTGATGATGGACGGGATGCCGCTGGCGCGGCTGCCGCCGGTGGTGGGGGCGGGGGATGCGGGCGGGGGGTGAGGGGGGTGCGGTCGGGACGGGTGGTGTGATCGGGGAGCGGGGATTCGTCATGGCCGTACCGACGCCCAATCCGCCGCTTTCGGCGTGGGATCGGTCGCGTTCGGATAGACCGCTTTGGGTGGAGATTGTGGACCGGTGCCCGCATCGTTGCCGACGACCATGAGGCGCCCGTCCTCGGCATGCTGCTTGAGCCCAGCGCATCCCGAAAGTGGACAGAGCCCAGGCAGGCGATGGTTGGGCAAAAGTTCCTATTTTGTTCTATGCAAACGCAATCTGCCATGCTATCAATGACGTCGTCCCGATTTATCCACATCCAATCTTGGGCTGGGCAAGAATTCGTTTGTCGGAACCGGCTGAGGGCCAATAGTGTCGGACTCAAGAGCTGATCCGATTCGCTTCGGCGCGTTTTCGACTCGCCTCAGTCCAATCGATTGCCGGCCGGGAGACAAGGCGCGGAAAGGAGTATAACGTTGCTAATCGTCGTGCAGGACTGCCCGGGGGGAAGGCCACATCTGTCATGGCACGTAGCGATCTACTAGTTTCGCTCGTTCGAGCCGGTGCATCCGGCGACCGTGACATGCTGCGCACGAGCGCCGAGGCATTGGTCGCCGACGAGCGCGCCAAGAAGCACTATATCGTTGCCGACCGTATCCAGCGGGCCCTCTCGGCCGTTCCGGTCACACCACCCGCGCTGACCGCGACCTCGCCGCATCTCAATTCAGCGAATGGCCGGGAGGCAATCCTGGAGGTCGAGGCGCGCTTGTCCCTCGACGATCTTCTATTGCCCCTACCGGCCCGCGAAAGCGCCCGCCAATTGATCGAGGAGCAGCAGCGAGCCGACGTCTTGCGTGCCAGTGGCTTCGAGCCGCGCCATAGCGTGCTCCTGTCGGGGCCTCCAGGCAACGGCAAGACTTCCTTTGCCGAGGCCATCGCCGAAGGTCTTGGCCTCCCGTTCTTCGTCGTCCGCTACGATGCGCTGATCGGAAGCTATCTTGGCGAAACCAATGCGCGCCTCCGCAAGCTGTTCGATTATGTGCGGACCCAGCCGAGCATCCTTTTTTTCGATGAGTTCGACGCAATCGGCAAGGAGCGCGGCGACAACCACGAGACGGGCGAGATCAAACGCGTGGTCTCCTTCCTTCTGATGCAGCTCGACCAACTTCCGAGCTATGTGATCGTAGTGGCGGCGACCAACCATGGCGAGCTTCTTGACCGTGCGGTCTGGCGTCGTTTCCAGATGCGGTTGGCAATACCCGCTCCGGGTAAAGTCGAGATTTCGGTTTTTCTGGACAGGATTACGTCAAATTGGACCGCCTCCCCCAAGCTCGCAGTGTCGAAGATTGCCGCCAAACTCGGCAAGGTAAGCTACGCGGAAGCGCTGGATTTCTGCCAAAATGTCCGGCGCAGACAAATATTGGGCCTGGGGGAGGTCTCTATCGATGCGGCATTGCAAGCGGAACTTGATCTCTGGACCAAGCGCGTAACACCGGAGGTCTTTGATGCCAAGCGATCCGACCAAACCTCTTCTGAGGCTGAACCCACAAGCTGAGCAACCCCGTGTCGTTGGCTCGCCGCGCAATGTGCCGAGGCCGGCACCGTTTTCTCGTGAGCGCCAGACCGAACAAATCGGGCCTAAGTTCAATCGTCTGGCCGAGATTCTCGCGCGTGGCGGCGGCGCGCTAGAATTGCGCGCCGACCCGACGGCCTTGGCGCCGGAGCGTTTGTTGGTGTTCGAGGTTCGCGGGCCAATCGGCGCCTTTGCGAACGCGGCGCGCCGTATTGGCTTCGAGCTGGTCGATGAAGAAGAAATGCAACCGGACGGCGACGACAAGCAGCCCGTCGCCTATCTCATGGTTCCCGATCTCACGGCGTTACGAAACATAGAATCATTGTGGCGCCGATGGCGCGCCGGCCAACTCGTCAGGGGTGAAACGCCCTGGTCGAACGTCTTCGAGCGGCTGCGCGATTTGCGGCCGTGGGGGCCGGCAGATCGTGTCCAGCATCATGACGCCGGACTTCTCGCTGCCGAGATCGAAGAGCGTGACGATGCTGAGCTTGTTAGGCTGGAGATCGAGCTGGTGTTTTGCGCTGACGAGGCGGCCGCTGCCGAAAATGCCCAGAATGTCATTGTCGCGGTTGCCGCGAGAGGCGGACGACTGATTGCGCGCGCGCGCATTGTCGACATCGCCTATCATGCTTTGCTGGTCGACCTCCCGGTATGGGCGATCCGCCAAATCATCGAACGCGCACTCGAGGGCATCGCGGGCCTGGAATCCGTCAGGCACATCCGGCCCCAAAGTGTTGCCACCACCATCGACGTCGAAGACCCACTTGAACCCGACCCCGGCGCGGCCGTGGTTGGCCAACTCGGCGAGCCGATCCTTGCCTTGCTGGACGGCGTTCCAGTGGCCAACCATCGGCTGCTTACCGACCATGTCCGCATCGACGATTGCTTCGACCTCGTGCCCGGCGCGCTGGTGGCGCAGCGCACGCACGGCACAGCCATGGCTTCGCTCATCGTCCATGGTGATCGCAATCGTTCCGAGCCTCCATTGCCGCGACAAATTCACGTCGTGCCTGTGATGGGCGATGGTGATGCTTTCCCGCGCGATCGCCTTGTGATCGACCTTATTTACCTGGCGGTCACCCATTTGCGCGAAACAGCGCCCGGCGTTCTTATCGTCAATCTCTCACTCGGCAATGCGCGCCGGCCCTTTTACGGCCAGCTCTCTGCATGGGCCCGCCTGATTGATCGCCTGTCACAGCGGTTCGGCCTGCTCTTCATCGTGAGTGCCGGTAACATAGTCGATCGTTTTGGCGTCTCCGCGTTTGCAAACAGCGGAGACTATGAAGCCTCGACGGGTGTCGATCGCGCCGCGGCCATGCTCGTCGCGCTCAACAATATTGCCGCCGATCGTCGGCTTCTGTCACCAGCCGAGACGGTGAATGGCGTGACAGTCGGAGCCTGCAACGACGATGCCATTTCGCCGGCCGATCGCGCGCTCGCACGGGTACTTGTCGACCCTTTCCCAGAGCATCGCACTTCAAACCCGTCGAGCGCGCTTGGTCCGGGCTTCGCCAATGCAGTGAAGCCAGACATTCTTATGCCCGGCGCCCGAGAGCATCTTCAGGTGGTACGCACCGGCGCGCATATCGATGTGAAGCCGACCCGGCCGACCCGCGGCGCCGGCCTCAGGGTAGCCGCGCCACCGGCCAACGGTCGTGAGAATTTGGACGGCTACACCAGTGGCACCAGCGCCGCTGCCGCGCTTGCCTCGCGTACCTGCCATCGCATCCACGATGCGCTGGAAGCTGCTTACGGCGATGATTTTCTGACGCTGCCTTCCATCAATCGGGCCGCGCTGCTAAAGGCGCTTCTTGTCCATCCGGCGCGTTGGCCCGACGAGATCGCTGAGCTTATCCGGCTAACTGTCGGTCCCGCTGGCCGCGGGCAGGCCAGCCGTCAGAAAGACAATATCCGCCGCTTTCTTGGCTTTGGTTGTGTCGATGCTGACGACGCTGTTGCTTGCGCCGAGGATCGCGCGACTTTCTTCGCGACCGGCACGCTTCAGCACGATAGGACCGTCACCATAGCCGTGCCAGTCCCCACTGTGATCGGCGGCAAGGCCAGGCCCCATATGCTCTCCGCGACGCTGGCTTGGTTCACACCAGTGTCCCCGGGGCGGAAGAGCTACCGCAGCTGCAAGCTGCTGATCCTCGACCCGGAGGAAGTCGGAGTGCTCGCCGTGACGGCACACGGCAATCAGCCCGATCGTCATCAAACCAATCGTGGCACCGTTTTCACCCGATCCTGGCGTGGAGAAGCTGCGCCGGCCGTCGCGCCGAACATGACGATCCGGCTCCGGGTTCAACGCGATCCAGATCAGGCCGCGGTAGTCGATGATCCTGTGGTTTATGGACTGGCGATAACGCTCGCGATGCCGGGTGAGGTTGGCATTTATGAAGAAGTCCGTGCCCGCGTCGCTCCGGCCGTTCGCGCCGGAGCCAGACCCTGAAACGTCAACCAGTGATCATTTGCATCTCTGCTGCTGACTATTTGCGGGACACCGTGCTCAGCTTGCCCAATTTGGCGCGGGAAATCGGGCTTGGCGTCGTCACCGGTCGACGGGGCCAATAGAAATCGCCAAGCCGTCCGGTCAGGTCAAGAGCTTTGTTGTCCTACCCAAACGCCGGGTGGTCGAACGCACCCTGGCTTGGCTGAACCGATGCCGTCGACCGGCCAAGGATCGCAAAAACCTCAACATGAAGGCGCGCGCCTTCCCGCACCCCGCCTCAATGCGCCTGATGGCCCGAACCCCATGCCGCAAGCAGAAATGTCCCCGGACAGGCTAAAACGCGCCGACGCCAAACACCGCCCGCCGAACGAACCACCCTT
>DATLTH010000367.1:0-3116 GCA_035533695.1 Allostellaceae bacterium
ACTGGTTCTGCGGCAGTTTGGGCTCGTTGACCCACATGTAGTTCCACCAGGTCTTCGAGAAGCCGACTGCGCTGTCCGGCTTGTTGACCACCGCCTCGTCGTGCAGTTTGGCGCGGATTTCAGGATCGGCGTAGAGCCGCAATTTCTCCGCGTCCGACATCAACAGGATCGGGTGCCACGTCTTGAGCCCGCGGAACACCTGGCAGTTCTTCATCGTGAAGTCCTGCGTGATGCGGTTGGGCGTGCACATCGGATAGGCGCGGATGCCGAGCGCGGCTGTCTCCTCGACCCGCGCCATGTGCGTCTTCCACTCGTCGGGGCGACGCGCGCTTTGCGACAGCGAATTGTAGACGACGGTGCGGCCGGTCGCTTCGGCCAGCCGGCGGATCATCCCGTCCTTCAATTCGACATACTGGCCGCCACCGGCCTGGATCGTGCCCGTGCTCATGTCGCGCAGGACGTCGCCGAGGGCGAAGATCTCAGCTTCGTCGGCCCACAAGGCCGGGATGGGAACGCCTTGCGGGTCGTAATGGCCCTTTTCGCGCGAGATCGACAGGCCGAGCGCGCCCGCCGCCATCCCGTCGCGCACGACATCCTGCATCGCCTTCACTTGCGCCTCGGTGGCGCCCGGCTTCTGGCAATCGTCGCCCATCACGTAGTGGCGCACCGCGGTGTGGCCGATCAGGTTGCCGATATTGATGCCGAGATGGTTGTCGAGGTGCTCCATGTATTGCGGGATCGTCTCCCACTCGAACTCGACGGTCTTCAGGATCTCCATCGGGATCGCTTCGACATAGCTGAGGAATTCGGCCAGCCGCTCTTCGGTGCCCTTCCGCACGGGCGCAAGCGACAGCGAACAATTGCCGAAAATAACCGTCGTCGCGCCGTGCTCGGGCGAAAACGTGCAGAGCGGGTCCCAGGTGACCTGCGCGTCGTAATGGCAATGATTGTCGATGAAGCCGGGCGAGACGGCGCGGCCGGCGGCATCGATGGTCTTGGTCGCGACGTCCGACAGTTTGCCGATCTCGACGATCTTGCCGTCCTTGACGCCGACATCGCCGCGGAACGCCGGCATGCCCGAGCCGTCGACAACGAGACCGTTCTTGATCAGCAGGTCGTATGCCATTCGCATCCTCCACCGCCGAGATCACCGCGTCGGCGACCCGCTCAATGCCATTGTAGCATGTGAACGCACCGCTCATGCGTGCTATCGCCGCATAGGTCGCGCCCCAGCCATGCAAAAAGCGGGCATTGTACCGCCCGGCCGGATAGAATGACCGGCATGCGGTGCATCCGGCGAATCACCGAACGAATTGCCATCGGGGCAATCGTCATTGCAGTCGCCGCACCGGCCGTTGCCGGTCAGTCCGCTATCGATGCCGACGCTTCCGGTAGCCTCCCGGGCATACCGCCATCGGCGGCGAGCGGCAAGCCGGCCATCGTCATGCCGCCCCTGGCGCCGCTGCCCGATGCCGGCCCGTGCCTCGCGCCGCTGCCCTGCGGATCGCGGCTGATCGGCACGGTGCGCCGGAACGGCGCCGTCGAATTGCGCGTGCCGGCGTTGCGCTGGTAGCCACCTGCGGCGCGGGCAGGCATGCTGACGCCAGCCAAAGAGGAGGGAAAGATGGCTGAGGTGGCGATCCCGTCGCGCTTCGAGGTCGAGGTGCGGGACCTTGAATACCGGCGTCATGATGGCGCCCCGCTGCTGGCGCGGCTCTACCGGCCGAAGGGGGACGGACCATTTCCGGCGCTGGTCGAGGTGCATGGCGGCGCCTGGGCCTCGGGCGACCGGCTCAACAACGCGCCCCTTGACGAGGCGCTAGCGAAAAGCGGCATCGTCGTGCTGGCGGTCGATTTTCGCATGCCGCCGGCACACCGCTATCCGGCCTCGATCGCCGACATCAATTTCGCGACGCGGTGGCTGAAGGCGCATGCCGCGGAATTCGCCAGCCGGCGCGATCTGGTCGGCGGCCTCGGCACCTCGAGCGGCGCCCACCAGCTGTTATTGAGCGTGCTGAAACCCGCCGACCCGCGCTACGCCGACCTGCCGCTACCCGAGGCGCCAAGCGAGGACGCGCGGCTGCCTTATCTCGTGCTGTGCTGGCCGATCGCCGACCCGCTGGCGCGCTACCGCATGGTCAAGGAGAAGGGCAATCTTCGGCTGGTCGAGGCGCACGACGCCTACTGGCATTCCGAAGCCGAGATGGCGGAGGGCAATCCGCAACTGATCCTCGAACGCGGCGAGATGGCGTTGCCGCTGCCGCCGGCGATCGTCGTGCAGGGCACCGCCGACGACAACGTCACCCCCGACATGGCCGACCGTTTCGCCGCTGCCTATCGCGACCGCGGCGGCGAGGTTGCCTTGCACAAATTCGATGGCCAGCCGCACACCTTCATCCCACGCGATCCGGCCAGCGACGCCGCGCGCCGCGCCACCGAACTCTTGCGCGATTTCGTGCTGGCCCAGGCGGCGAAATAGCCCGGGAGCGTCGGCGGGTAGCCCCTCACCCCGGCCATCTCCCCGTAAGCGGGGAGAGGGAGAGCGGCGGCAGGCGCCTCAACCGCGTTCCCTCGCCCCGTTTACGGGGAGAGGGACAGGGTGAGGGGCAATCACCGGGCCATCCGGTTCGCGGCAACCAGGCCGTCCTTGACCACGAGCGCGATGCGCGCGGGATCGCGCAAGATCGCGATGTCGGCGAGCGGGTCGCCGTCGACGACGACGAGGTCGGCGAGCCTGCCCGGCTTGACGGTGCCGAGTTCGTCCTCCTGGCCGAGGCATTCGGCAGCCCACCCGGTCCCCGCCTGGATCGCCTGCATCGGCGTCATGCCCGACTTGACCAGGCATTCGAGCTCGCCCGCGTTGGCCGGGTGGCCGTGCCCACCGGCGTCGGTGCCGGCGACCACCTTGACCCCGAGTTCGAGCGCCCGGCGGATGCTCGCGACATGATGCTCCTGGAGCGCGATCGCGCGCTCCTTGACGTGCGGCTGCGGCGATTTGCGGTGGTATTCGTAGACGAGAAGCGTCGGCACGAAAAAGATGCCGCGTTCGGCCATCCGCTCCAGATGGCGCGGGTCGTCGTCGAGATAGGAGCCGTGCTCGATCGAGTTGACCCCGG
>DATLTH010000368.1:0-2521 GCA_035533695.1 Allostellaceae bacterium
CGCGCGGCCATTGAAATAATCGGCCGAGGCGAGGTCGAGATTGATCGAATCGATCGGCATCGGCGGCGCCACCGAGCGCGCCGATAGAAAGGCGAAACAGGCAGGCTCGCGCTTCAGGGAAATGTGCGTCGTCGCCTCTAGATTGCGGTCGCTGATCGCGGGTGTTTCAGCCATGGTGCGGCCTGTTCCTGAGGGGGCGACGAACGGCGCGGGGCCTGAGCCCGTATTCCGTTCAAACAAGCATTATGCCGTTAAAATTGGATAAACTGGCGGTGGGAGCGCTGTCAAACGCGGCCCAACGGTTGCCGATGCGGCCATTGGCCGCGTGGTCGGCAGCGCATCCGGTGCCGCGAATTGCGCATCTCCGGCGCCCTCACCGAGTGGCGCCATCCTGCGCCACCTGCTCGATGGCGCTCTCGGCGGCGAACCATTGCGCTTCCGCGTCGGCGATCAACCGCGCCAGCTCGGCGCGCCGCTTCAGAGCCGCCGCGAGAGCCTCGCTGCGGCCATCGAACGCATTGGGTGCGGCGAGCTTGGCATCGATCTGCCGCTGTTCGGCGGCAAGCTTTGCCGCCGCCGCCTCGGCCTCCCGCGCCTGGCGACGCAGCGGCTCCACGGCTTGGCGACGCGCCGCCGCATCGCGCCGCCCGAGGCGGCGCAAGTCGCTGCCGCCTGCCCCGCCATCGGCCCGCTCGCCCGGCGTCTCGTCGCGTTCCAGCAGATGGCGGCGGTAGGCGTCGAGATCACCGTCGAACGGCCGCACCGTACCGCCCTCGACGAGCCACAGCCGCTCGGCGACCAGCTCGACCAGATGCCAATCGTGGCTCACCAGCACGACCGCCCCGGAATATTCGCCGAGCGCGGCAACCAGCGCCTCGCGGGTTTCCATGTCGAGATGGTTGGTCGGCTCGTCGAGGATCAACAGGGAAGGCGCCTCGTGCGTGACCAGCGCCAGGTTGAGCCGCGCCCGCTCGCCGCCCGACAAATCGTCGACCGGCACAAACGCCTTGTCCTGACCGAAGCCGAAGCCGCCGAGCCGGGCACGCACCGCTTCCGGCGGGCTGTCCGGCATCAATTCCGCGAGGTGGTCGAACGCTGATTCGTCCGGCCGCATCTCCTCGATCTGGTGTTGCGCGAAAAAGCCGACGCGCAATTTCGGCGAGCGGGTCATACGCCCGGACAGCGGCGCGAGGCGCCCGGCGAGCAGCCGGGCAAACGTGGTCTTGCCGTTGCCGTTGGCCCCCAAAAGCGCGATCCGGTCGTCGGGGTCGAGCCGCAGGTCGAGGCGCGACAGCACCGGCCGGCCCGGCTCGTAGCCGGTGCTGACCTTTTCGAGACTGATGATCGGCGGGCTCAGCACCGGCGGCGAGGGCAGGCGCAGCATTATCGGCGGCGCGTCGTCGATCAAGGCCACCGGTTCGAGACGGGCCAGCGCCTTCATCCGGCTCTGCGCCTGGCGGGCTTTGGTCGCCTTGGCGCGGAAGCGGTCGACGAAATGCTGCAGTCGCTCGCGTTCCTGCTCCTGCCGGCGGGCGAGCACGGCCTGGCGCGCCCCGGCTTCGCGCCGGGCGCGCAGGAACTGGTCGAAGCCGCCGGAATACAGCGTCAGCTTGCCGTTATCGAGGTGCAATGTCGTCGTCGTGGCGGCGTTGAGCAGCTGGCGGTCGTGGCTGACCAGGATGAAGCTGCGCCGGTAGCGGCGCAGGTAGCGTTCGAGCCACAATGCCGCCTCGAGGTCAAGATGGTTGGTCGGCTCGTCGAGCAGCAGAAGGTCGGGCTCGGCGAACAGCACCGCGGCGAGCGCCACCCGCATGCGCCAGCCGCCCGACAGCTCGGTGAGCGGACAGGCCTGCATCGCCGCGTCGAAGCCGAGCCCGGCAAGGATGCGGGCGGCCCGCGCCGGGGCCGCGCGGGCGTCGATTTCCGTCAGCCGTTCCTCGATTTCGGCAATGCGCAGCGGCGACGGCCCGTTGCCGTCGAGCGCGGCGTCGAGTTCGGCAAGGAGGCGGCTGCGCTCGCGATCGGCCATCAACACCGTGTCGAGAGCGCCGGCTTCGCCGCCCGGCGCCTCTTGGGCAAGAAAGCCGATGCGATGCCCCCGCGGCAGGGTGACGTCGCCGCGATCAGGCTGCAACGCGCCGCGGATCAGGTCGAGCAGCGTCGATTTTCCGGCGCCGTTGCGGCCGACCAGGCCAAGCTTGCAGCCTTCGGGGATCTGCGCGTTGGCTTCGTTGAAGAGGGCACGGCCATGGCGACCGCCGACGCGGTAGGTCAGGCCGGTTATTGTCAGCATGGCAGGTTTGTATCACGAGATCGCGCGCGGCGGCGACACGTCGCGCCGCCGAGCTGCCGGCCCCGCTCGTAGCTATGGGCGCGTGGACAACGGATCCGCTGACAGCCCGGTCAATAGACGCCCTTGAGAGGCGACGTCTCGCGCTTGTCAACGGCGGCGCCCGATGCCGTGTCGTTGGAGCCGAGCAACTTGCTCGCCAGGCTGTTCGGGCCGACCTGCTGGCTGGCG
>DATLTH010000369.1:0-3337 GCA_035533695.1 Allostellaceae bacterium
GCGCGTGCCGTTGGACACGCAGGTCAGCCGCTTGGCGCCCTGCTTCGTCAGCGCGCCGTAGAGGTTGATCGGCACGCCGACGACCGCGAACCCGCCAAAGCCCACGACCGAGCCGTCGGGAATGTCGGCGACCGCATCGGCAAATGACGCGAATATCTTCGATTTAGGCATTCTCCCTCCCGGGTCCCGCATCCATCATGCGGCGAAAGTCGAGATCGACGTGAACCATTGGATTAACTGACAGTAGCCCGGTGCGGGCGTGAATGCCATTGCTTGGCTGTCAATCGGGCGCGCTCGGCGCGCCGACCAGCCGAAGAATTTCCAGCAGCGCCGGGCGGATCGCCGCCAGCTCGTCGATATGCGCCAAGGACAGCGCCGCGAGCCGTGCTTCCGCCGTCTCGGTCAACCGCAGCAGCACGCGCCGGCGGTCGTGTGGATCGGCAATCCGGGTGACCAGCCCGGCTTCGGCGAGCCGGCCGGCCAGTTCGACCGCGCTGTGGGGCCGGATGCTCAGCCGCGCTGCCAAATCGCCGATGGTCGGCGCGGCATCGCCGGCGAACCCCTTAATCGCGAGCAGCGCCTGGTGCTGCCGCGGCGTCAGGCCGGCGCCGCGGGCGGCATTCTCGCTGAACGCAAGGAACCGGCGTAGCAGATAGCGGAAGTCGGCGAGCGTGCGGTAGGCCTGATCATCGAGCTGCCGCATGCCGCCGCTGGCCCCCGCGACTGACTTGATCATGGCCCCGCCTACTGGCAGAAGATATGTCGTAACACGATCTATTTTGACGGCGGGAGATGCGGGTTTGGAAACGGCGACGCAGCCGCCTGCGGGCGGCCATCCGCGGCACAAGTCGGCGCAACGCACGAGGCACCTCGGCGACTTCACGACGCGACCACGCGTGCTGCTGATCGCGGCATTGGCGATCATCGTGGGCAGTGCGGGGGTCGTCTCCGGCGTCGCGTTGCTGGACCTCATTCGTCTTTGCACGAATCTCGCCTATTTCGGGCGGTTCAGTCTGGCCGATCTGGCGCTCGGTGCCTCGCCCTGGGGCAAGGCTGCGCTCGTCGTGCCGGTCATAGGTGGAGGGATTGTCGGTCTGATGGCACGCTATGGCAGCGAGAAGATCCGCGGCCATGGCATCCCCGAGGCGATCGAGGCGATCCTGCTCGGGCGCAGCCGGCTTGATCTCAAGGTCGCGATCCTGAAGCCGCTGTCCTCGGCGGTCGCGATCGGCACTGGGGGGCCGTTCGGCGCCGAGGGGCCAATCATCATGACAGGCGGCGCGGTCGGCTCGCTGATCGGCCAGATGCTGCCGGTCAGCGATGCCGAGCGGAAGACGCTGCTTGTGGCCGGCGCGGCCGCCGGCATGACAACGGTCTTCGGCACCCCGATCGCCGCAATCATGCTGGCGGTCGAGCTGCTGCTGTTCGAGTGGTCGCCGCGCAGCTTCATTCCGGTCTCGACCGCGGCGATCACCGCGGCTCTCGAGCGTAGCTGGCTGCACCTCCCCTATCCGCTGTTCCCGTTTCACGGCGGCATGGACCCCTCGGTCGTCGCGCTGTTGTGCTGGGTCCTGATCGGCCTTGCCGCCGGGCTGCTCTCCGGTCTGCTGACCCAACTCGTCTATGGCTGCGAAGACCTGTTCCTGAAGCTGCCGATCCATTGGATGTGGTGGCCGGTGTTGGGCGGGCTCGCGGTCGGGCTCGGTGGCTTGGTTGATCCGCGCGCGCTGGGAGTGGGCTACGCCAACATCGCCGCAATGCTTCGGGGCGACATGCTGCCAGGTTCGGGACTGCTGCTGCTCGCGGTCAAGGCGGCGATCTGGTCGGTGGCGCTCGGTTCCGGCACCTCGGGTGGCGTGCTGGCGCCGCTGCTGATCATCGGCGGCGGCATGGGCGCCGCGCTCGCGCACTTCCTGCCCGCCGCGAGCCCGGGTTTCTGGCCGCTGCTGGCAATGGCCGCGATCATGGGCGGCACAATGCGCTCCCCGCTCACGGCAACATTTTTCGCCGCCGAAATCACCGGCAACACGCATGTCCTGCTGCCGCTCATTACGGCTTGCATCACGGCCCATGCCGCGACCGTACTGCTGTTGCGGCGCTCGATCCTGACGGAAAAGATCGCCCGCCGCGGCCATCATCTGACGCGGGAGTACCGGGTCGACCCGTTTGCGTTGACGCGCGTCGACGAGGTGATGACCACCGAGGTGCAGACATTGCCCGGCGGCATGACGTTGCGCGAGGCGGCGCGCTTCTTGACCGATCCGGCGACAACCCATCCGAGCTTCCCTGTGGTGGATGCGGACGGGACGGTGCTTGGCGTCGTCGACCCGCCGGCGGTGCTCGCCTGGCGCCGCGCCGGCCGGCATCGCCAAACGCCGCTGCGCGATCTGATCGGCCGTGCCCGGGTTCCCTCCACTTATCCCGATGAATACCTGGACGCCGTCGCCGACCGCATGATGGCGCTCAATGTCGCCCATTTAGTAGTTCTTTCGCGGCCGGCCGGTCGGCTCGTCGGATATCTCGGCTGGAAGGATTTGATGCGAACGCGCGTGCGGCTGCGCGAGGAGGACACCAACCGCACCGCATTCTACCGCGGGCGCGGCATTCGCCGCGGCGCCGGCCGCCCGACGTGAACGCCGGCCGGCCGGCGCCTGCACGCGATCACATCAGGATCACACCCTTGCCGGTGGTCTGCGTGTCGAACAATTTATAGGCCGCGTCGGCCTGGTCGAGTTGCCAGCGATGGGTGAACAATTTCTCGACGTCGATCTTGCGGTCGACGACGAATTGGGCGCATTCGGCCTGGCCCATCTGCGAGAAGGTCCATGAGGCGACAATCGTCAGCTGCTTCCTCAGCATGTCGGGGCTGACATCGATCGTCACCTGGTTGCGTTCGCCGACAAAGCAGGTCGTGCCCCAGACGCGTGTGCCGCGCACCGCGGCGATGCGGCCTTCGGGCTGCGATGACGTGTCGAGGGTGAACTCGGCGCCATAGCCGTGCGTCAGCTCCTTGATCGCGCCGACCGGATCGTTGGAGCGCGGGTTGACGGTCTCGGCGGCGCCGAATTCCTTGGCGCGTTCAAGGCGCTCGGGGCTGACGTCGAGAGCGATGACGCGCGCGCCCATGGCGCTCGCCAGCTGCGTCGCCGACAGGCCCACGGGGCCCTGGCCGAAGATCGCGATCGTGTCGTTGCCCGAGAGGCGAATGCGGCGCAAGGCCCCATAGGCGGTGCCGGTGCCGCACGAGATCGCCGCGCCGGTGGTGAACGACAATTCGTCCGGCAGCGGCACCTGCGTGAAGGCCGGCACCTTCAGGTATTTGGCGTGGCCGCCATGG
>DATLTH010000370.1:0-5395 GCA_035533695.1 Allostellaceae bacterium
ACCGCCAGATTGTCGAGATCGCGTTCGAGCTGATCGACCTTGTCGTCGCCCTCGATGATGCGCGCCGCCAGGGCGCTGTCGCGCTTGGCGACGGCCTCGATCGCACCGGCGAGCTGGCTCTCGGCGAGGCCGCCCATTTCGACGATCATATTGCTGAGGCGCTTCAGCTCTTCGTCGTAGCTCTTGACGATGTGTTCGGCGGCCATGCCCGTCCCTTCCATCAGCCAAAGCGGCCGGTGATGTAGTCTTCGGTGCGACGCTCTTTCGGGTGCGTGAAGATGCGCTCGGTTTCGTCGAACTCGATCAACTCACCCAAATAAAGAAATGCCGTGTAATCGGAGCTCCGCGCCGCCTGCTGCATGTTGTGCGTGACCAAAGCGATACAATAGTCGGCCTTAAGCTCGGCGATCAGTTCCTCGATGCGCTGGGTCGAGAGCGGGTCGAGCGCCGAAGCGGGCTCGTCGAGCAGCAGGATTTCCGGCTCGATCGCGATCGCCCGGGCGATGCACAGACGCTGCTGCTGGCCGCCGGACAGGCTGAGGCCGCTCTGGCGCAATTTGTCCTTGACCTCGTCCCACAAAGCGGCGCGCCGCAATACCGATTCGATGCGATCGTCGAGCTCGGCTTTCGGCAGCCTTTCGTAGAGGCGGATGCCGAAGGCGACGTTGTCGTAGATCGACATCGGGAAGGGCGTCGGCTTCTGGAACACCATGCCGACCTGCGCGCGCAAGCGGTCGAGGTCGAGCGCCGGCGTCAGGATATTCTGGCCGTCGATCAGCACCTCGCCGGTCGCCGTCTGGCCGGGATACAGCTCGTAGATGCGGTTGAGAATCCGCAGCAAGGTCGACTTGCCGCAGCCCGAGGGGCCGATAAAGGCGGTGACGCGGCGGTCGCACAGCGGCAGCGTGATGCCGCGCAACGCCTGGAACTTGCCGTAGAAGAAACTGACGTCGCGGATTTCGACCTTCGACGGCAGCGCGGCCGCAGCAACCGGCGCCGGGTGGGCGGCGGTCTGCACCGGCGGGGCGGGCGGCCTTACCGCCACCCTCGCCAACGAAAGCGCCGTGCGCGTGTTTTCCATGTCCATATCGGGGCACTGCTCCGCAAGACGAGAGGGAACCGGGTTGAGCGGCAGCTCGATCGTATCGGGACGCTGAAGCGGTGTCATTTCATCGAGGTGACATCCCAGGCGACATCCAGGCGACAGGCAGGCGCGCCGGCGCCCTCACAGCGCGCTGCCGATCGAATTCCCTTCGCGCCCAAGCAGGATCGACAAGCGCGCCAGCACGCTGAGCAGGAAGACCGCGACAATCAGGATCAGCGCGCCGGCCCACGCCTGGGCATGCCAATCGGCGTAGGGCGAGATCGCGTAGGAGAAGATCTGCAACGACAATTCTGCCATCGGCTGCGCCGGGTTGAGTTCCCAATACTGGCTGCCGAACGCGGTGAACAGCAGCGGCGCCGTCTCGCCGGTAACCCGCGCCAGCGACAACAGCAGGCCGGTGACGATGCCCGGCCGCGCGGCAACCACCAGAATCTTCAGCACAACCCGCGATTCGGGAGCGCCCAGCGCCGTCGCCGCCTCGCGCAGCTCGCGCGGGACGAGCGCCATCGCCGCCTCGGTGGCGCGAATGACCAGCGGCACCATCAGCACCGCAAACGCAAACGAGGCCGAAAACGCCGAGAAATGCCGGAGCGGCTCAACCAGCAGCGTATAGGCGAAGATGCCGATCGCGATGCTTGGAACGCCGGCCAGCACGTCGGCGACGAAACTGAGCGACTGCGCCATCCGTTTGTGGCTGTAAACCGCGAGGTAGGTGCCGACCAGCACCCCGACCGGAAACGCCATCACCGCGCCGATCCCGACGATGATCGCCGTCCCGACGATGCCGTTGGCGACACCGCCCCCGGCGATGCCGGTCGGACGCGGCAGCCGGGTCAGGAACGGGATCGAGATGGCGCCGATCCCTTCGCGTACGATATAGCCCATGATCAGCAGCAGCACGGCCGCGACGCCGGCCGCGCACAAGCCGCAAACGGCGATCCATATCGCGTTCTTCAGCTTGCGCCGTCGGCCGATCGACAGTGCGCTCATCGGTCTTCGCCGCTCAGCGAATGAACAGCCGCACCATCAGCCGCCCGAGGCCGATGACGATCAGGCTGACCACCATCAGAATCAACCCAAGCTCGATCAGCGCGCTCAGGTAAAGATCGGACGTCGCCTCGGTAAACTCGTTGGCGATGACGCTGGCGACGGTATATCCGGGTGCGAACAGCGAAGCGCTGATCACCGGACGGTTGCCGATCACCATCGTCGTCGCAATCGTCTCGCCGAGCGCCCGGCCGAAGGCGAGCAGGCAGGCGCCGAGAATGCCGCGGTGCACCGCCGGCAGGACGACCTGCGAAGCTACCTCCCAGCGGGTCGCGCCGAGCGCCAGCGCCGCCTCGCGGTTGCGCGTCGGGATCGCGGCGATCAGGTCGCGGGTGATCGCGGTGATTGTCGGCACGATCATCAAGGTCAGGATAAACGACGCCGTCAGCACGTTGACGCCGTATATCGTACCCTGAAAAATCGGCAGGAAGCCGAGGCTTTTCTGCAGCGCCGGACCGATCCAGTTGGCGACGATCGGCGCCAGTACGAACAGCCCCCACAACCCGTAAACGATGCTCGGCACCGCCGCGAGCAGCTCAATCAATAGACCGAGATAGGTACCGACCCGCCGCGGCGCGAACTCCGCCAGATAGATCGCCGCCAGAATGCCGAACACCGCCGCGAGCGCGAGTGCAATGACCGAGGTGACGAGGGTGCCGTAGATGAACGGCGCGGCCCCGAACTGCTGGGTAACCGGGTTCCACTGGCTGCTCCACAGGAACCCGATCCCAAATGTTCTGATCGACAGCCGCGCGCCCCAGATCAGCTCGGCTGCCAGCCCGCCAACGACCAGCATGAACAGCCAGCACGAGCTTTGCAGAGCGGCCGCAAAACATTGCGACGCGATTCGCTGGGCGCGGCGGAGCGAACGCCCGCCCGGCGGCGACGGCCGGTCGAGCCTCGACGCAACCGCCTGTTCGGTCACCCTGTCCTCCGGCCCATCGGGCTATGCCGCTGCAACCCGGCCGCTCGCTACTGCATTTCGCCGAGCACCTGCAACGCCTGCTTCTGGACGTTCGCGGGCAGCGGCACGTAGTCGACCGTCTTGGCGATCGGCTGGGCTTCCGTCGCGAGCCACGTCATGATCGTCTTGACGAGCTTCCCGCGCGCCGCGTCCTTCGGCTTCTGGTAGAGCATGACCCACGAATAGCCGCTGATCGGATAACACTCGGCGCAGGAAGCATCGACAATCGAAAAGTCCGTGGACGAGACGTTTGGCTTGGTTGCCGCGGCGGCGGCCACCGTATCGATCGTCGGATAGAGATACTTGCCCGCCTTGTTCTGCAGTTGTGCATAGGGGATGCTGTTTTCGAGCAGGTAGGCCAGCTCGACATAGCCGATCGACCCCGGCGTCTGCTTGACCAGGCCGGCGACGCCCTCGTTGCCTTTGCCGCCGATGCTGCTTGGCGCCGGCCATTGCACGTCCTTGCCGGTGCCGACCTTGGTTTTCCACTCGGCCGAGACGCGGCTGAGGTAATCGGTGAAGATGTACGTCGTGCCGGACCCGTCCGAGCGGTGAACGACCGTAATCGCCGTGTCGGGCAGCTTCATCCCCGGATTGAGCTTGGCGATGGCCGGGTCGTTCCACTTGGCGATCTTGCCGAGATAGATGTCGGCGACGACATCGGGGGTGAGGTGCATCCCCTTCCCGATCCCGGGAAGGTTGTAGGCGATGCCCTCCCCGCCGAGGGCAATCGGAATCTGCAAAACCGGATCCTTGGCGCGGGTCAATTCCTTCGCGTCCATCGGCACGTCGCTGGCGCCGAAATCGACCGTCTTGGCGGTAAACTGCTGGATGCCGCCGCCGCTGCCGATCGACTGATAGTTCACCGTAACCTCGGGGTGCTTCCCGGTATAGGCGTAGAAGGCCTTCGAGAAGAACGGGAAGTCGAAGGTCGAACCCGCTCCGACGATCTGCGTCGCGGCGAAGGCGGCCGGCGCCATCATCACCGCGCAAGCGAAAATCCCCGCGCGCAGAATATACGCGCCGGCCCGCGGTGTCGTCAGCCGGCGGCCGGTCTCTGTCTGTGTCAAATGATCCTCCTGTCTCGCGGCCAGCCCTTGCGAAGCGCCGGTCGCGGAAGCAACCCCGCAGCCTGGCGAGCGGCTTCTAGCCCGCTCGTGATACAGCCGCATGACAATTCCGTTGCGATTTGATGACAGGTCAGGCCGGCTGATCCGGGGCTTCCCGCGGCTCCGCTGCCTGCAGCCATACCGTGAAGGTCGAGCCCCGGCCGACCGTGCTGGCGATGTCGAGCCGGCCGCGATGGCGGCTCACGATGTGCTTGACGATCGCGAGGCCAAGCCCGGTGCCGCCGAGCTCGCGCGAGCGTGCGGTGTCGACGCGGTAGAAGCGCTCGGTCAGCCGCGGCAGCTGATGGCTCGCGATGCCGTCGCCCTGGTCGGCGACCGCGACGCCGAGCAGCCCCGCCGCCGGCCCGCCGATCGCCCCGCTCACGGTAACCTCGCTGTGCGGCCTTGCGTATTTGACCGCGTTGTCGAGCAGGTTCTGGAAAATCTGCGCCAGTTCGTCGCGGTCGCCCAAAACCTCCGGCAGCTCGGCCGGCAGCGCGCGCACGATTCTGATGTCGCGCTCGGCGGCGCGCAATTCGAGCCCGCGCGCGACTTCGTCGATGACCGCGATCAGCGCGACCCGGCCGGTCGGCGCGACATGCTCGTTCATCTCGATGCGCGACAGCGACAGCAGATCGTCGACGAGCCGCGCCATGCGTCGCGCCTGCTCGCCCATGATCCGCAGAAAGCGCTCGCGGGCGGCATCGTCGTCAGATGCCGGTCCAAGCAGGGTCTCGATGAAGCCGATCAGGGCGGCGAGCGGCGTCTTCAGCTCGTGGCCGGCATTGGCGACAAAGTCGGCGCGCATCTGCTCGCTGCGCTTCAGCGCGGTGACATCGTGCAAGGTCAGGATCGCCGCGGCGCCGCCGAGCGCGGGCCCGCTATTCGACCCATTGCCGATCCGCGCGAGGTGGGCGCGCAACACCCGCTCGACCGGCACCGACAGGGTGAATTCAACGCTGTGCGACGCCGCCCCGCCCAAGACTGCGTCGGCGGCTGCCAGCAGCAGCGGATTGCGCAATGCCGCCGCAAGGTCGCGCGGCTCCGCGCCCGAGCCGATGAACGCCGCCGACGCGGCGTTGGTGCGGACGATGTGGCGCTGCTGGTCAATGAGGATCAGCGGGTCGGGCACAGCGTCGATGATCGCGTCGGCGGCGGCGAGCCGCTGCT
>DATLTH010000371.1:0-5908 GCA_035533695.1 Allostellaceae bacterium
GGGGTCACAGGTTCAATCCCTGTCGCGCCCACCAGCTTTTTCAATAACTTAATTCAGACTATCCCTTTCGGCGCCATCAAGGGGCCGCCCCTGGGAAGCGACCGGCGCCAACCCGGCGCTCCCCGATGCGCGACACGCTGACGATCATCACAACAATGAACAAGGTGCCGTAGTCACAGCCGAGCTCGATCGCGGCCGATGTAAATTGGCCAAGACGGAGCCTGCATAGGTAGTTTCCGAGCCTACTCATAGGCTGGAGGCGATTGGTAGCTTTGGCGTTCGTGGACCCGCATGACGCAATGATGCTGCTTGACGACCTCGCGAGCGGATGTGCAGCGGGGCGAGGCCAATGCAAGAGCGCGGCCCGTCAATGAACAGCCCACGCGATGGCTCGCCAGCGGTGCGCGCCACCTATCGGCTGCAATTCCATCGCGGGTTCACCTTCCGCGACGCCCAGGCTCTGATCCCCTATTTTGCCGAACTCGGCATCAGCCATCTTTATGCTTCACCCATCATGGAGGCGCGCCCCGGATCGACCCACGGCTACGACATCATCAACCACAACCGGGTCAATCCGGAAATCGGCGGCGACGCGGATTTCCAGACGTTCGTGGCGGCGCTTCACGCGAACGGCATGGGGCTCATTCTCGATATCGTCCCCAACCACATGGGGGTTGGCGGGCGCGACAATGCCTGGTGGCTCGATACCCTCGAATGGGGCGAAGAATCGCCCTTTGCCAGTTATTTCGACATCAATTGGGACGCCGCGCGCGCCGACCTCAAAGGCCGGGTTCTGCTGCCGTTGCTGGGCGACCAGTATGGCGTGATCCTCGAACGGGGCGAGATCGAGCTTCGCCTCGACCCCGCAGAGGGAAGCTTCAGCGCCTGGTATTTCGATCATCGATTTCCGATCTCGCCCCGCTCCTACGCGACGATCCTCGATGCGGGCGGCGGACCGCTCGCCGGGCTCGCGCGGGAGTTTGCGGCGATCAGGTCGGTCTCGCCGGCGGCGGCGCGCGAGCGCGCCACGGCGTTGAAATCCCGCCTCGCCGCCGTTGCGGCCGAGCCGGCGGCGGCTGCCGCGCTGACGAAAGCGCTGCGTGCCTTCAATGGTCAAGCTGGCAATGGTCAAGCCGGCAATGGTCAAGCCGGCAATGGTCAAGCCGGAAAACCGGCGAGCTTTCGCCGCCTCCACCGGCTGCTCGATGCCCAGGCCTACCGCCTCGCCTATTGGCGGGTCGCCACGGAGGAAATCAATTACCGGCGCTTTTTCAACATCAACGACCTCGCCGGCCTGCGCATCGAGCTGCCGAAGCTGTTCGACGACACGCACCGGCTGGTCTTTGCCATGATCGAACGCGGCGAAGTTGACGGTCTGCGCATCGATCATATCGATGGGCTGTTTGATCCCGGCGCGTATTGCGCGGCGCTGCAGCGAGGGTTTGCCGAACCGCTCTACATTCTCGTCGAAAAGATCCTCGCCAGCTACGAGGGGTTGCCGGATTGGCCGATCGCCGGCGCTACGGGCTATGATTTTGTCAATCAGGTGCTCGCGCTCTTTGTCGATCCGGCCGCAGAAGTGGCGATGACCCGCCTCTACCGGCAGTTCACCTCGCGCGATGAGGCGTTCGACGAGATTCTCTACGCCTGCAAGAAGCGCATCATGCAGGTAAATTTGGCGAGCGAGATGAATGTGCTGGCCGGCCGGTTTCACCGCCTGTCGATGAGCGAATGGCGGACCCGCGATTTCACCTTGAACGGGATGCTGGCCGCCCTCGAGGAGGTGATCGCCGCGTTCCCGGTTTACCGCACCTATGTTTCCGAGCGCGGCGTGAGCGCCGATGATCGCCGCTATATCGAGTGGGCGGTCGGCCAGGCAAAGAGAAGGCGGCGCCCCAACGACACCACAATCCTCGACTTCGTCCACCGTGTCATCACCGCGGACGCCGAGGGACATCCGCATCCCGAAGAGGTGCTGCGCACCGCGATGCAATTCCAGCAGGTTACCGGACCGGTCCTCGCCAAGGCCTGCGAGGATACCGCTTTCTACCGATATTTCCGGCTGTTGGCGCTGAACGAGGTCGGCGGCGATCCGCGGCGTTTCGGCATGTCGGTCGCAGCGTTTCACCGTCTGATGCAGGATCGGGCACGCAACTGGCCGCGCGCGATGATCACCACGGCGACGCATGACACCAAACGCGGCGAAGACGCACGCCTGAGGCTGGCGCTGTTATCCGAAATGCCCCGCGAATGGGGTCTGCACGTATCGCGATGGCTGCGCTTCAACCGGCGCCACCGATCCGAGATCGACGGGGAACCGGTTCCCGACCGCAACGTTGAGTACCTGTTCTATCAGACCCTCGTCGGTGCCTGGCCGCCGGGACTGGATCTCGACGACAGCGACGCCGTGAAAAGCCTCGGCGAGCGGGTCGAGGCCTACATGATAAAGGCGGTCCGTGAGGGCAAGGAGGTGTCGGGCTGGAGCAATCCGAACACGGAATATGAGATGGGGCTGCAGCGCTTTATCAGGGGCGCGTTCGACACGCCGCGGGTGAACCCGTTCCTCGCCGATCTCCATGCCCTTATCCGATTGCTCGCGCGTCCCGCCGCCGTCGCGTCGCTGTCGCAACTGGTGTTGAAACTGACCGTACCGGGCGTTCCGGACATCTATCAGGGCGGCGAACTCTGGGACTTCAGCCTGGTCGACCCCGATAATCGCCGGCCGGTCGATTGGGAGCAGCGGCGCGCATTGCTGCGCAAGGCCGGCGCGGAGGCATTCACTGGGCTTGGCAGCAATGCGCAGGACGGATCCTGCAAGCTGTTCATCGTGCACCGCCTGCTCGAATTGCGGCGGCGTCATCCCGAACTGTTTGCCACGGGCGAGTATATCCCGCTCGAGGTGACGGGTGCACCGAGCGCAGACCATCTCTGCGCCTTCGCCCGCCGCCATGGCGAATTTGTGCTGGTCGTCGCTGCACCGTGTCTGGTTTACGGCTTGTACCGCAAGGGAGCGACCGCCGATTGGGGCGATGCCGAGGTGGTGCTCCCGGCTGACCGGGCATGGCAGGATGTGTTGACCGATCGCGAGTGGCCGGGGTCTGAGCGCATCAGCGTGTCCGATCTCCTCGCCGATTTTCCGGTGTCCGTGTTGCTCGGGGTTGCGGCGTGACGGCCAGTCCCGGCGGAGCGGCGGCTCGACGGTTGCCGATCGGCGCCGAGCCGCAGCCCGGTGGCGGTGTTCACTTCCGGCTCTGGGCGCCGCGCTGCCGGGAGGTCGAGGTCGAGGTCGAAGGGCTTGCGCCGAGCATGATGGGCGCCGAGGCGGACGGGTATTTTTCCTGCTGTGTGCGCGCGGCGCAGGTCGGGATGCGGTATCGGTTCCGCGCCGATCGCGGGGATATGACCCTGCCGGACCCGGCGTCGCGGTTTCAACCGGAGGGGCCGCACGGACCGAGCCTGATCGTCGCTCCCGACGATTTCGCCTGGAGCGATCAGTCATGGCGCGGCATCCCGCGCGAGCGTCTTGTCATCTACGAGCTGCATATCGGCACCTTCACCCGGGAAGGCGACTGGCAGGCCGCCGCGCGCGAGCTGCCTTCCCTCGCCGAACTCGGCATCACCTGCATCGAACTCATGCCGGTGGCGGAATTTTCCGGCCGGTTCGGCTGGGGCTATGACGGGGTCAACCTGTTCGCGCCGACCCGGCTCTATGGCGGCCCCGACGATTTCCGCCGCTTTGTCGATGGCGCGCACGCGCAGGGCATCGCCGTCATCCTCGATGTCGTCTACAACCATCTCGGGCCGGACGGAAACTACCTCGGCGCGTTCTCGGCCGCTTATTTCACCGATCGCTACGGCAACGAATGGGGCGAGGCGATCAATTTCGACGGCCCCGACGCCGGTCCGGTGCGCGAATTTTTCCTCGCCAACGCCGGCTACTGGATCGCCGAATATCATCTCGACGGGCTGCGTCTCGACGCGACGCAGCAGATTTTCGACCGGTCGGAAGACCACATCCTGGCTGCCATCGTCCGCCAGGTGCGCGGGGCAGCGGCGGGCCGCATAACCTTTGTCGTCGGCGAAAACGAGTGGCAGGAGGCGCGGCTGCTGCGCTCGCCCGAAGAGGGCGGCTACGGGCTCGACGCGTTGTGGAACGACGATTTCCACCATAGTGCCACGGTCGCGCTGACCGGCCACCACGAGGCCTATTACAGCGATTATCGCGGCCGGCCGGGCGAATTCATCGCCGCCGCCAAATACGGCTTCCTCTATCAGGGGCAGCGCTACCAGTGGCAGAAGAAAGCGCGCGGCACCCCGAGCCTCGATCTGCCGGCGGATTGCTTCGTCGTCTTCCTGCAGAATCATGACCAGATCGCCAATTCGGGGGGCGGACAGCGCGTTCACGCGCTGGCGAGCCCCGGGCATGTGCGCGCGATGACCGCGTATCTTCTGTTGATGCCGGGCATTCCGATGCTGTTTCAGGGGCAGGAGTTCGGTGCGTCGACCCCGTTCTTCTATTTCGCCGACCACGCGGGCGAACTGGCAGGTGCCGTCCGCAACGGGCGGCGGGCATTTCTCGCCCAGTTTCCCAGCCTCGCGACCGCCGAGTCGCAGGCGCTGCTCACCGATCCCGGCGCCATAGCCACCTTCCGCCGATCGGTGCTCGATCATCGCGAACGGGAGACAAATGCCGCGATCTACGCGCTCCATCGCGATCTGCTGGCGTTGCGCCGCGAGGACCCGGTGCTCGGGCAACACCCCGTCAGGATCGACGGTGCGGTGCTCTCGGACGCCTCCTGGACGCTGCGCTACTTCGCACGGAACGGGGCGGACCGGCTGCTGATCGTCAATCTCGGGGGCGATCTTGTGCTCGACCCGGCGCCGGAACCTTTGCTGGCTCCGGTCGAGGGCCATGGCTGGCGGCTGTTATGGTCGAGCGAGGCGCCGCGCTATGGCGGCGCCGGCATCACACCGCTTGATCCCGAGGGAATCTGGCGCCTGCCGGGCCCGGCGGCCGTCGTTCTCGCCCCTGATGGCCCGGATGGCGATGATGGCCCTGACGGCGATGACGGCGAACATTCGGGATGAATGAGATCATCCGCGTCAGCCGCGACGAGAGCCCGTTCACCGAGGCGCCGCGCGAGTGGCTGGTGACCAACGGGCTGGGCGGCTATGCCTCGGCGACAATATCCGGGGAAATCACGCGTCGCTACCACGGCTTTCTGATCGCGGCATTGCCGCCGCCGCTTGGCCGCATGGTGGTGTTGAACGATTTCGATGTCGAGATCGAGCGCGCGGACGGCACCGTCGCCAACCTTCGCGAGGGGGCCTGCTTTCTCGATTTCACGCTGAGAATGGGGTTGCCGAGCTGGCGCCACGAAATCGACGGCATGGTGATCGAGAAATCGGTGGTGATGCCGTCCGGCCACAACATCGTGCACGTGACCTTTCGCCTGCTCGGCGGCGGACATCGGGCACGGCTGCGCCTCAGACCCTTCGTCAACTTCCACGCGATCGAGGCGCCGGTCGGCGACGCGCTCGCATCCGGCTACGCGCTGACCGCGCGCGGACAGCGCTACGAGATCACCGCCGGGCCCGACCTGCCGACGTTGCGCCTCGCGATCGAGGGCTGCGACGGCGCGACGTTCACCGCCGACGGCGGCTCGCGGCGCGAGTGCTTTTTCGCGATCGAGGCGCAGCGCGGGTATGATGCAAGAGGCTGGCTGTGGAGCCCCGGCTATTTTGCCGGGGAGGTCCGTGACGATCGCCCGCTGACGTTTGTGGCGGGAACCGAGCCGTGGCATACCCTCTCGGCGCTCAGCCCGGACGACGCGCTCGCCTTCGAAGGCGAACGGCGCAATCGTCTCATAGACCTGGCCGCGGCGCCGGCGCACCGCGGGTTGGGGGC
>DATLTH010000372.1:0-10010 GCA_035533695.1 Allostellaceae bacterium
GCGATAGAACTCCGCGCTTCTCTGGTCAGAGAGGCGGCGCGGGCTTCTGCCCCAGCGTAGCCGCTTCGAGATTTGCCAGATGGCTTTTTCAACTCCTCTTCGATTTCGCCCGTCGCGATCTTGGCAACCGTGACTGCGCAGCCGATCGTATCGGCCGGGCGTCGCTCGCCATTCGGACCGCGGGGCAATTCACGTTCCCCATGCGGGGGGCATGGTCCATGCGGTCATGAGGTCTCTCCTCCGTTGCCCCTGAAATCCCGCGAGGCGCCGGCAGACATCCTTGTGAACGATAGGCCGTCCTACACATTCCCGGTTAAGGCTTGGTTAAACCGCTATATACGCAGTTTGGCGGGGTTTGGACAGATTGTCCCGAAAAAAACTTCCGCATTCCGGCTCGCCACCGATTAGCCGGAATTCCGTTCGCCGCAACCGGAAAATCGACCAGAGCCGGACTCGTCTCACATTTTTGTGGCAGAATGACGGTCGCTGATCGCGCGGTCTCCGAAGGTATGCCGCATGCAACGGCCGTATCGTATGCCCTAATTTCAAACTGATGCACTGCCACCCGCCGGAGGCGCTTGCCTCGGCGGCCGGTTAGGCTATACCTCGCACAGGGATTCGGTGAAGGTCGAGGCGCACATGACGGTGATGGATCCAGAACTCGAACGGCACTACCGTACCTGGCTCGGGTTTACCCGGTTCATCAAGATTTCGCTGGTGGTGATCATCTGCATCCTCGTTGGGATGGCGATTTTCCTGATCTGAGCGGCGGGCGCCGCCTACGGGCAGATCTCGGTCTGCGCGAAGAAGAAGGCGATCTCCTGGGCCGCGTTTTCCGGCGAATCGGAGCCGTGCACCGAGTTGGCCTCGATCGACTCGGCGAAATCCTTGCGGATCGTGCCGGCATCGGCCTTGGCCGGATCGGTCGCCCCCATCACCGCGCGATTTTTCGCAACGGCGTCCTCGCCTTCGAGCACCTGCACCACGACCGGCCCCGAAATCATGAAATCGACCAGGCTGCGGTAGAACGGCCGCTCGGCATGCACGGCATAAAACCGCTCGGCCGTCTCGCGGCTCAGGCCGAGGCGCTTCTGCGCGACGATGCGCAGCCCGCTGCGCTCGAACCGGTCGTTGATCGCGCCGGTCAGGTTGCGCCTGGTGGCGTCCGGTTTGATGATCGATAGCGTGCGTTCGATGGCCATGTTTTCCTCGGGTCCGGCGCGAGCGGCGGGTTATAGCGAGCGCTCGCGCCGCCTTCAATCGCGGTCATCAGCGCCGCGGCGCGGCGTCTCGCACAATTGTCATCGAAAAGTGGTATTCGGGCGGCGACGTTTATCCTAAAGCGGCAGGTATCCTAAAGCGGCAGGGGACGGTGATGGCCATTCTGCGACTGAGCCGGCGCGGCTTTCTCCAATCCGTGGCAGCCTCGGGCGGCGCGGCATTTGCCGCACGTGTCGCGCCGCTGCATGCCGCGACGCCTCCCGCGGCCGACCTTGCGGGTCTGCACGACAAGATCGACCACATCGTCGTGATCTTTCAGGAGAACCGCAGCTTCGATCACTATTTCGGGGCGTATCGGCCGCCCCACGGCGGCACGGTGGCCGGCCTCCTCGACGGCAACGGGCAGGTCGACGCCCGCTTCACCGGATTGCAGAAGAACGCCGCCGGCGTGCCCTATGACCACCTGCCCTTGCCCTATCAGCTGCCGGGGTTTGCCCGGGCGGCGCTCGACAACCGGCCGTTCCCCCTGGCGCCCTACATCGCCCCCGACGCCAATGTGCCCTGGGACCCCGCGCACAATTTCTTTCGCATGCACGCCCAGATCGACCACGGAAGGATGGACCGGTTCGTCGCGCTGGCGTTGCCCGGCAAGCGGGTCTTTTTCGACAAGGAAGAGGGCGGCGACGCGGTTGCGACGATGATGGCGAGTTCGAGGCCGTCGGGCGCGGTGCTCGGCTTCTATACCCGCGCCGACCTGCCGCTCTACCATCATCTGGCCGACGAATTCGTGCTGTTCGACCATTTCTTCCAGGCGATGTCGGGCGGTTCGACCGGCAACGCGCTCTACCTCGTGGCGGCGCGCTCGGCGCAGTCGTCGAAGCCGCCTGCCGCTGCGGTCGGCAGCACGCTGTCGTCGGGCTTCGAGAAGCCCTATGACCAGAAGGGGATGCTGATCAACGACGTCGCCCCGATCAACGGGCCGACCGAAGTATTCATGGGGCCGCTCGACAACAGCCCGCCGCCCGATGAACAGACCTATCCGAATATCGGCGACCGGCTCAATGCCGCCACGCTCCCCTGGGCCTGGTACAACGAGGGCTGGGACGCGGTGAAGGCATGGGCATTGAAGACGGCGTTCGACCCCGGCGACGGCTCGGCGGTGATCGATGCGCCCGAGCACTACCTGTCGCACCACAACCCGTTCCAGTACTACCCGAGCTGGTTCGCCAACGTGAAGGCCGGCCATATCCGCGACAGCGCGGATTTTTTCGATGATGTGAAGACCGGGAAATTGCCGCGCGTCTCGTTCATCAAGGCGACCGGCGCGCATGACGAGCATCCGGCGGACTCGGCGCCGCGCTGGGGCGAGGCGTGGGTCGGCGGCTTGCTGAAGGCGATCGGGGAAAGCCCGCTGTGGGCGAAGACCGCAAACGTCATCACCTATGACGAAGGCGGCGGGTTCTGGGACCACATGGCGCCGCCGACCCCGGACGCTTACGGTTGTGGCACGCGCGTGCCGGCGTTGCTGATTAGCGCGTGGGCGCGGCGCGGCTACATCGACCACCGCGTCGCCGACACGACCTCGGTGCTCGCGCTGATCGAGGCGCGCTTCGGGCTAAAGCCGCTGCAGAGCCGCGACGCGGCCGCGTACAACCTGCTGGAAGGCCTCGACTTCGCGCAGAAAGCGCGCGCGCCCTCCTTCGGCTGAGTTCAGCCGCCGCGCGCCGTAGCGAGCCGGTTTTCGTGCACCTGCAGATGGCACCAGGCGGCGCTGAGCAGCGGCGTCGCCAAGCCGAAACCGCGGGCGCGGCGCAGCATGTCGCCGACGACCGCCTCAGCTTCGGTGCGCCGCCCGGCTTCGAGATCGCCGCGCATCGAGGCGCTGTTGATGCTGCCGGGCTCGGTCAGCATCGCGTCGACCCGCTCGCTGGCCTCCGGGCGCGGGGCAAACCCGGACGCCGCGGCGACCGCCCGGCATTCGGCCAGCGCCGCCAGCATCAGCCGGGCGCCGTCGTCGGTCGCGACGATCTCGCCGATATTGCCGCGCATCAGGCAGTTGATCCCGGCCATCGCCCCCATCATCACGAATTTCTCCCACATCTCCTGCAGGATGTTCGGGCTGGCCGGAGCGCTGACCGGGGTATCGGCAAAGGCGGCTTCGATGGCCCGCGCGCGCGGGCTGACGCCGGCGGGGCGGTCGCCGAACGCGATCCCCGACAGCTGGTTGTGATGACGGATGCTGCCATCGGGCTGCAGGCTCGCGCCGACATAGGCGACGCCGCCCAGCACGCGCTCCTGCCCGAACGCCCGGTCGAGCCGGTCGAGATGGATGAGGCCGTTGAGCAACGGCAACACCGCGGTCTGCGCCCCGACGGCCGGGCCGATCGCCGCAATCGCGGCATCGAGATCGTAATGCTTGGCTGTCAGCAGCACGACGTCGTACGGGCCGCCGACCCGGTCGGCGGTCGCGACCTTGGCGGGCACGTGAAAATCGCCGAGCGGGCTGGCGACGGTCAGGCCCTGCGCGGCCAGCGTCGCGGCGCGCGGCGCGCGCACCAGAAACGTCACATCCCGCCCCGCTTCGGCGAGCCGCCCGCCGAAATAGCCGCCGACCGCGCCGGCCCCCAACACGAGGAAGCGCATCGGCTTTTCCCTTTATGCTTTTGCCCGAAGGGCGTAAGGCGGACCGGATCAGCGGGCCGCCGCTTGGCCGCTGACGACGGCGAGGCCGCGCAAGACGTCGATCGCCTCGCTCAACTGCTCGTCGCTGGTCGTGCCGATGTCGCCGCTGGCGACGGTTGCCGCGACGGTCTTGGGCGTCGTCGCCGCCGCCGGTTTTCCGGAAGCGGGTTTTTCGGGTGTCTTGGCATCGGCAGCCGGCGCGCCGGCCGCCTTTGGCGGCGTGTCGGGGTTCTTCAGTGCGCCGCGCAGATCGGCCTCGCGAAGGCGGTCGGCCTCCGCGACTTTTTCCAGTTTCAGCGGCGACACGGCGATGTCGGGCTCGAGCCCCTTGCCCTGGATCGCGTGGCCCTCCGGCGTCGTGAAGCGCGCCGTCGTCAACCGGATCGCGCCGTTGCCGTTGAGCGGGATCAGCGTCTCGATCGCGCTCTCCCCGAACGTCTTGCTGCCGAGCAATATGGCGCGCTTGTTGTCCTCCAGGGCGCCGGCGACCAATTCCGCCTCGCCCGCGGTGCCGCCATTGACCAGGGCGACGATCGGCTGGCCCTTGGCGAGATCGCCGGGGGTGGCGGCAATCCGCTTCACATCATCCGTCTTGCGGTTCTTGACGACGGTGATGTCGCCCTTGTCGATAAACGCATCCGCGGCAGCCACTGCCGCGTTAAAGTCGCCGCCCGGGTTGTTGCGCAGGTCGAGGATGAAGCCGACCAGCTTGTTGCCGGCCTGCGCCCGCAGGTCGCTGACCGCGGCAGCGAGGTCGCCGGCAGTCGAAGCGTCAAAGCCGGCAAGGCGGATATAGCCGATGTCGCTCGCTTCGAGGCGATGCGTCACGCTCGGAAAATTCGCCGCCACGCGCTTCAGCTTGACCGTGATCGGGGCGCTGGTGCCGCGGCGCAGCAGCAGCGATACTTCGCTGTCGACCGGCCCGCGCAATTTCTGCTCGACCTCGGACAGGGTCAAATCGTAGATCGGCTTCTTGTCGATCATGAAAATCAGGTCGCCGGGCTTGATGTCCGCCGCCGCCGCGGGCGAGCCGTCGCGCGGCGCGACAACCTTGACCTGCCCCTTCTCGAGCGTGACGACGAGGCCGGTCGAGGCGCTTTCGTTCGGGGATTTGCTCTGCAGCGCCTTGTATTCGGTTTCGCTCAGATAGGCTGCATGAGGGTCGAGCGAGGCCAGCATGCCGGTGATCGCGGTGTCGACCAGCCTGCTGTCGGCGACCGGGTCGACCGCATCGTGGCGGATCCGCTCGAACGCCTCGCCGAACAGGTTCAGCTCGTCATAGACGCCGCTATTCTGGCTCTTTGCCTGCGGCCACGCCGCGGACGGCGCGAAGAGGACAACGAGGACGACCGCCATCACCGATTTGCGCATACGCCCCAAATCTCCCGGAAACCCGTAAACAGCGCCCGCACACTAGACGAGTCCGCTGCCATTGCAATCCTCGCTCATGGCGAAATGATGACCGACGCGGCGCGGCACCCTGACCGCTCGCCTTGACATCGCCGGCTGGCGACCGTACCGCTCCCGCCGTCATGCCCGACGCCAGACATATCGCTTTTCCCGGCCGGCTGGTGATCGTCGGCTTCGGCAGCATCGGCCAGGGCGTCCTGCCGTTGCTGCTGCGCCATATCGAGATGCGGCCGGAGCAGATCACGATCGTCACCGCGGAATTGCGCGGCGAGGAGGTCGCCGCCGAGTACGGCGTGCGCTTTGTCGAAACAGCACTGACCCGGCAGAACTATCGCGGCGTGCTCGACCCCTGGCTCGGCGGCGGCGACTTCCTCTTGAACCTCTCGGTCGACGTGTCGAGCGTCGCGCTGATCGAGTTGTGCCGGGAAAAGGGCGCGCTCTACCTCGACACCTGCATCGAGCCGTGGCCCGGCGGGTACACCGACCCCAACCTGCCGCCGTCGGCGCGCTCCAACTATGCGCTGCGCGAAAGCGCGCTGGCCTTGCGCGCCGGCGGGCCGGACGGCCCGACCGCGGTCATCACCCACGGCGCCAATCCCGGCCTTGTTTCGCATTTCGTCAAGCAGGCGCTGCTCGACATTGCGCGGGCCGTCGACCCGGCGGCGGAGACGCCCGCGGACCGGGCCGGCTGGGCCGGGCTCGCCGAGCGGCTCGGGGTCAAGGCCATCCACATCGCCGAGCGCGACACCCAGGTCGCGACGATCCCAAAAGAGCCGGGGGAATTCGTCAACACCTGGTCGATCGACGGATTTTTCAGCGAGGGGTCGCAGCCGGCCGAGCTCGGCTGGGGCACGCATGAGCGGCACTTCCCCGCGGATGGAAGACGCCACGATTTCGGCAGCCAGGCCGCGATCTATCTGTTGCGGCCCGGCGCGGCGACGCGGGTGCGCAGCTGGACCCCGCTCGAAGGACCCTATCTCGGCTTTCTGATCACCCACGGCGAGTCGATTTCGATCGCCGACTACCTGACGGTGCGCGAGGGCGCGGCGGTGCGCTACCGCCCGACCTGCCATTACGCCTACCATCCGTGCGACGACGCGGTGTTGAGCCTGCACGAGCTGGCCGGCAAGAACTGGCATCTGCAGAGCCGCAAGCGGCTGATGATGGACGAGATCAGCCAGGGCACGGACGAGCTCGGCGTCTTGCTGACGGGGCCGCAACGCGGCGTCTATTGGTATGGGTCGCGCCTCTCGATCGAGGAGGCGCGGCGGGTCGCGCCGCACAACAACGCCACCTCGCTGCAGGTCACCGCCGCTGTGCTCGGCGGGGTTGTCTGGGCGCTCGAACACCCGCGGCATGGCATCGTCGAGCCGGATGAGATGGACTTTGCCCGCATCCTCGAGATTGCCGGCCCCTATCTCGGCGATGTCGTCGGCGTCTGGGGCGACTGGACGCCGCTCGCCGACCGCGAGGTGCTGTTTCCCGAGGATCTCGACCGCACCGACCCGTGGCAGTTCAAGAACATCCGGGTCATCTGAGAACGGGGCTATTGAACAAGCGTTAGGGTCGATGGCAATGTGGCCCCGATAGTCCGAAAGGGAAACCGAATGACGAAAGTATTGATCGCACCCGGCGCCTTCGCGCTGCTGCTGGGGCTGGCGGCGTGCACCAACCCGTACGATCCGGGACAGCGCGCACTCGGCGGCGCCCTGATCGGCGCCGGCGCCGGAGCAGCGCTCGGCGCCGCGGCGGGCGGCGGCACCGGCGCCGCGATCGGCGCCGCCACCGGCGGCGCGGTCGGGGCGATCACCGGGGCAGCGACCACCCCACCACCGCCGGGGTATTATCAGCAGCAGCCACCGCCGGGGTATTATCAGCCGCCGCCGCGGCCCCCCGGGTACTGATCGCCAATGGCCGCAGGCGGGTTGCGACCGGCTGAAGAGCGGTGATTTCCTGGGCCGCGACGGTCGCCGCCGTCTATGCGATCCTGCTCGCGGCCTATGGCCTCAGCTGCCTCGTCGTCGGCCGGCTCAACCGCCGGCTGGCTGGCGCTAAAATCCAGTCGCGCGCGACAACGCCGGCGCAGGTCCGCCGCGACCAGCAGCAAAGCCTGAAATCGCTCGCCGGCATCGCGGCGATGTTCGGCACCGGGCATTGGCTTTACGTGGAGTTCGGCTGGGGTCTCGCACCGGCTGGCGGCGTTGCCGGCACCGTGCTGTCACTCGTCGCGTCCTTCGTGCTGTTCGACACCTGGTTTTACTGGTTCCACCGGCTGATCCATCTGCGCCCGTTCTACGGCCGCATCCACCGCTGGCATCATCTGACGGTGACCCCGGTCGCCTGGTCGAACAACAGCGACCGCCTGATCGATAATCTGTTTCTGCAATCCTACTGGCTCGTCGCGCATTTCCTGGTGCCGGCCGCGCCCGCCGTGCTGCTCGCCCACAAGCTCTACGATCAGATCACCGGCGTTATCGGTCATTCCGGGTACGAGCACGGCGGCGTCTTGTGCCTGCCGCCGTCGCCGTTTGTCGGCGTCACCCACCACGACCAGCACCACCGCTACTTCCGGTGCAATTACGCGACGCATTTCACCTGGTGGGACCGGCTGATGGGCACGCTCCACCCCGACCACGACGAAGAACTCGCGCGCAACGTCGCGGCGACCGCCGCGGTGCGCCGCGCCGACCGCCTCGCAGCGGAATAGAAGCGGCTCAGGCGGTCAGCACTTCGAGGACATGCCCGTTCGGGTCCTCGAAATAGACGCCGCGGCCGCCGCGGCGGTGATTGATCTCCATGTCGGTGCGCGAGCGCGGCCCGCTGCCATAGGCGATCCCCTCGGCCTTGATCCGGTCGAAAATCGCGTCGAAATCCGCTTCGCTGATCCTGAAGGCGTAGTGATGCGGCTCGAAATCGCCGCGCTCGTCGAAATCGAGGGTCAGCCCCTCGTTGACCTGGACCGGCGCGAAATGGGAATGCGGCCCCGCGTATTCGAGGCCCATGATGCGGGCAAAGAACCGGGCCGAGGCGATTTTGTCGTGCGCGGGAACGATGGTGTGATCGAGAGCGATGGCCATGGGCTTCCTCCTCCGGCGATCGGCCGAACCGGAACCGATGCGGCGCAATCCTGTACCGAGAATACCGCGATTTCGCGTTGCCCCCAAGCCGCACCGCGCGCGTTTCGGTAAACTCGGCGTCACGCGTCTTGAGGCGGCGTCCGCCATGCGCTATCGACACCGCCGATGCTCGTCCCCCGTCAATCCCTCCGCTCCGCGATGTGCAACACGCCTCGCTCTGCCGGCCCCGCACCGACGGGGCCCCGCGCGTGAGGGTGGGGATCGTTTCCGACATCCACTGCAACGCCGCCGGGCTGGCGCAGGCGCTGGCCTCGATGGGCGACGTTGAAGAACTGGTCTGTCTCGGCGACAGCATCTACGAGTACCGCTTTTCCAACGAGGTCGTGCGCCTGCTGCGGGACCGCGATGCCCAGGTCATCGTCGGCAACCACGAGGAATGTTTCTTCGGCCCGCTCGGCGCCCGCGCCCGCGCCCGCGACGGCATCGACCCGGTCTTGGCGCAATGGCTCGCCGCGCAGCCGCTGCGCCGCGAGTTGCAGATCGCCGGCAAACGGTTGCTGCTGGTCCACTCGACCCCGTGGGAGCCGCGCGGCACCTATGTCTTCCCCGGCAACAGCCTGCTCGACCGCTTTGCCGAGGCGGATGCGGATTTTGTGCTGTACGGCCACACCCACCATCAGCTGGTCTGCCGCGTCGGCCGGTCACTGGTGATCAACCCGGGCTCGGCGGGCGACGCGCGCGACGGCCGCAACGGTTTCCAATTGAGCTGCGCCGTGCTCGACACGGCGAGCGAGGAGGTCACGGTGATCGACTTCCCCGATCCGCTGCGCGAATGAACGCGCGCTATTTCGAAGATTATCCGCCGGGCGCGGTGTTCACCGCCGGCGCGATGGCGGTCAGCGAGGCCGACATTATCGACTTCGCCCGCAAGTATGACCCGCAGGCGATGCACACCGATCCCGAGGCGGCGTCGCGCGGCCAGTTCGGCGGCCTCATTGCCAGCGGCTGGCATACCGGGGCGCTCATGATGCGGCTCTTCGCCGACAATTTCCTGTCGCCGGCATCGAGCGTCGCCTCGCCCGGCCTCGACGAATTGCGCTGGCTGCGACCGGTGCGGCCGGGCGACACGCTGAGCCTGCGGGTCACGATCCTCGAGGCGCGCCCGTCGCGCTCGCGGCCCGAGCAGGGCGTCGTGCGCAGCCTCGTCGAGGTGCTGAACCAGACGGGCGACGTAGTGATGAGCCTGAAGCCGATCAGCCTGGTGCGCCGCCGGCCGGCGTGAGGCGATTGGACGCCGCGCTCAGGAGCGCGCCTTGGACCAGCCGTTGGGATCCTTGAGAAAGCTTTCGACGGCTTCGTACTGGCCCGGAGCAAAGCGGCCGAGGCGCTCCGCGGCCGCGTCAGTCTTGCGGCTTGGTCCCTATAAACCCATCTGGTCTGCTATGCGGCAGATTTCCCCCTATTCAGCTGTCAACGACGCACCTATTGTGCTCCGCTCGATCTGTGGGGCACATTCAGGGCGATTCGTCGGATGAGAGCACCGTGGCGAGGAATCGCCGATTCAAAATATAGAGTCATTTCAGGCATGTCGCTTCAACCTGTTGTGTCGATAGCCGCCTC
>DATLTH010000373.1:0-5398 GCA_035533695.1 Allostellaceae bacterium
GCTTATCGGTGTCGATGCTGGCGTCCGAACGGCGCGGGAACGGCGGCAACGCCAGCGAGAATTCCTGGGCGACCGCCTCGCCGATATCGATCGCCGGCCCGTCGAGCGGCTGGAAGGCGACCTCGTCGCCGACGATCCCGCTCGCCACCTCCTCCTTGTCGGGCGGCCCGTAGAGCAAGGCGAAATGTTGCGACACCGCGCCTGCGACCGGATCCAGCGTGATGACGCAGCTTTGCACGAACTCGGCCTCGAAGGCGGCACGCAGCAGGACCATGTCCCGCCCCTGATGGATCAGTTCGACCGCAGCGCACAGGCGGTCGAGTGCCACCAGGCCGAACCGCCGGGCGAGCGCACGGCGTTCGTCCTCGCTGGCGGCGATGTCCTGGCGAAAGGGGGCGGGCCCCAGCCGCGCCAGCGGCACGCGGCGGGAGAATTCGGGAGTCGCCGTTGCCGTCATTGCCCGGTCGTCCCGGCGGCCGCTGCCGCCGCCACCGCCTCCGCCACCGCCTCCGCCACCGGCGGATCGCCGAACGAGACCCGGCCGGCCAGCAGATCCGCCGTAGGCTGGCGGTTCAGCTGCGCCGCCTCGCGCCGCACATAGTCCGCCATCGCGGCGAGGCAGCCCGGGGTTGCCGGCGCGGTCCCGAAAAGATTGCGCGCCAATGCCGGCTGCAGCGCCGAATCGCCCTCCGCCAACCCGCGGTCATAGGCGGCGATGCGGCCGAAGAACCCCTCGGCCATGCGCCTGATCTCGCGGCCGACGCTGAGATCGCCGGTCCCCATCTCGCGCAATGAGCGATCGAAATCGGCAAACATCGTATCGAAGAACCGCTGACCGAGCGCCGCCGCCGCCGCTTCGCGGCGCAGGCGATGGAGATACAGGAAGGCGTGCAGAGAGATCAGCTCGAACCGGCCGTCCACCGTATCGGGGACGCCGCAATCGGCAAAGAAACCCGGCCGACGTGCATGCTCGACAACCCGCCGATAGGCCAGTTCAGCGGCATTCCGTATGGCATTGGCTCTGAACAGCGTGAACATTGCAGGCGATCGCGCCCCAAAATCAGTACATCAGCGGACGTTGACAGCCTGATCCCCGCGGCTAAAGTCGAACCGAGACATCGGCTGAGACCCTTCCTATTTCAACACAACCCGGGTAGTCCATCCTCGTGTTACGCACCAGCCTTCGCAACGCCCGTCCGCCGGTTTCGATTGCCGTCAGGTTGCTCGCCCTCGGGTTTGCCCTCGGCGTCGCCGCTTGCGAGCCGACGGTCGCTCAGCGCGGCAATCTGCCGGAGCCCGACAAGCTTGCGGAAATCCATCCCGGCACCACCACTCGCGATCAGGTCGCCAAGCTCCTGGGGACCCCCTCCAGCACCGGGGTGTTTAACGATAAAAGCTGGTACTACATCAGCCGGAAAACCAAACGGATCGCGTTCTTCGACCCCGACGTGCTGGACCAGCAGGTCTATGTCGTGAATTTCGACGACAGCGGGGTCGTCAAGAGCGTCGACCACAAAAGCCTCAAGGATGGGCGGGACATCGAGCCGGCGCCCGGAGCGACCCCGGCGCCGGGGCGCGAGCTGAGCTTCCTCGAGCAGATCCTGGGCAATATCGGCCGCTTCGACAAGCCGGCCCCGAGCGGCAACACCGGCCAATAGAGCGCGGTCATCTGTGGTTGAAGCATCAAAATAAGCCCTCCCGCGGGCGTGACCCGCGGGTCTGCGTCTTCTGTCTGCGGCCTTCGAGAGAAGACGTGGATGCCCACGGATCAGTCCGTGGGCTGAAGGCCTACGGGTCAAGCCCGGCCACGGGGGGCGATTTAATTTTAAGAGACAATGCTGTAGCCGAGCTGTGCGCTTTCCATAGGTTGTCCATTCGGCCCCGACCGGGGACGCTGAAGTGTCGAGCTTTAGCGAACCTTGTGGGAAAGAATGGACGTCCATAAGGGTGGGGCGGGGCGCATAACCGCGGGGGCGGGGCTGCACAGCGGGCATTGGCAAAACCCTTGCCAATGGCGTTACACTACGCCTTAGCGTATGCACGTCATCTACTCGAAGGGAACGCACGATGCATTACAAGCGGATCTCGGCCGATTGCCATCTCGACATGCCCTGCATGCCGCCCGAGCTGTTCGTCGAGAACGCGAGGGCCGAATTGAAGGAGCGCATGCCGTATGTCGAGGACGGGCCGGACGGGCCGCATTGGGTTGCCAGGAACGGCGCCGATTTCGGCCTCGTAAACGGGGTCGGGCCGGGCGGCGCCAAGCTCGTCCCCGGGCAGAACGTGCGGGTCGACATCATGGCCGCGCACGGCCTTTATTCCGACGCCAAAATCGGCAAGTTCCGCTGCCGCGACCCGCATCTGCGCTTGAAGGACATGGAAGAGGACGGGGTCGACGCCGAGGTCATCTACGGCGTGCTCGGCACGGCTTCCAAGCTCAACGACATGGAAGCCTCCAACGAGGTCTTGCGCATCTACAACGACTGGCTGAAGGAATTCTGCAGCCATTACCCCGATCGCCATATCGGTCTCGCGTGCCTGCCCTATGGCGACATCGACGCGGCGGTGCAGGAGGTCCACCGGACTGCCAAGATGGGGTTGCGCGGGCTTGAATTGTCGTGCTCCTGGGACATGGAGCCGATGTGGCACCCGGCGTGGGAGCCGGTGTGGCAGGCGGTCGAGGAGGTCGACCTGCCGCTGCATTTCCACACCTTCCCGACCACCCCGCCGCGCGCCCGCGAGCTGACCGGGCAGGTGCGGCGCGCCGCGATGTTCACCGGCGTCTCGGCGTTCCAGATGGGCCTCGTCCATATCATGGCCGGGATGATGGGCGCCGGCGTCTTCGAGCGCCACCCGCACCTGCGCATCGGCTTTGGCGAATCTGGCGTCGGCTGGATCCCCTATGCGCTGCACCGGATGGATTTCGAGTTCGAGGACCGTTTCCGCGACCTGATGAAGCTGAAGCCCAGCGAGTATTGGCGTCGCCAGTGCCGGGCGACCTTCCAGTTCGACCCGATCGGCGCCAAGCTGATCGACGATATCGGGGCCGAGACCATCATGTGGGGCTCGGACTACCCGCATACCGACGGGATCTGGCCGGAATCGACCAAATACATCGACGAGCAGTTCGCCGGATTGTCGCCGGAAGTGATCCACAAGATCACCTGCGAGAACGCCGCCAAGTTCTACCGGCTGTCGAACTAGCCGGTCCCTTGGTCATCCCCCTCCCGCATCGCTGGAGGGGGTTGACGGCCGCGCCCCGGCGCTGCGGTTCAGGGCACCGTCAGTCAGGGCACCGTCAGTCAGGGCACCGTCAGGCGGTACACCCGGGCTGCGGTGCCGCTGTAGAGCGCCCGCTTTTCCGATGCCGTGGCGTTGGCGGTGATCAGCTTGAACGCGTTCCACAATTCGGTGTAGCCGCCGGATTGCTTGTCGGGCGGAAAGTTGCTCTCGAACATGCAGCGCTCGGCGCCGAACGCTTCGATGCACGGCTCGATGTACTGTCGCCAGGCGGCGGCGAGGTCTTCGGATGACGGCGGCATCTCGCGCTCGTGGAAATCGAAGCCGAACGAGGTCATGCCGATGCCGCCGAGCTTGACGGCGACGTTCGGGCATGTCGCCAGTTCGGCGATGTCCTTCTTCCAGGACGCAAGGATCTCCTGGCGATGGCCGGCATAGGGGCCGACGCCCAGGACGCCGCCGACGTGGTTGAGGATGATCGTCGTGTCGGGAAAGGCGCGGGCGAGGTCGAGCGCGTCCGGCAGTTGCGGATGGTACTGCCACGATTCGAAGCTGAGCCCCAGCGGGGCGAGCTGGGCGAAGCCCTCGCGGAATTTCGGGTCGCGCAGCTGATGCGGCGGAACAAAGCGGGTGACGTGCTTGGCGACCGCGTCGCTGCCGTCCCACGACACGCCGTAGCGAATGCCGCGAAACCGCCCGTCATGCCCGCCGGCGACCGCGATCTCGGCCTCCAATACCTCGCGCACCCGCGCGCCGATCGTCAGATCGGCGTGGCCGACGATCGCCTCGGCGACCCGGCAAGGGCCGTAGCCGCCCGACGCGCTCATCGCGGCGATGCCGTTGACGAACTCCACTTCGCCGAGCGGCGCCATCTCCGGCGGGCCGTCCTTGCGGTACATCGAGCGGCATTCGAGAAAGACCGTGGCGACGATGTTGTGCCCGCCGCCGATATCGGCCAAGAGCTCGGGCAGGAGATAGCGGCCGCGCGCCGGCGTGTCCCAGAAATGATGGTGCGGATCGATGATCGGCAGGTCGGGCTCGAGCGCTTCTTCGCTCGGCCGCCCGGTCAGCCATGCCCTCAGCTCGGCGTCTGGGCGGTGGCTGAGCCCGGGGTATTCGCCCTTCGCATCTCCGATCTGAGCCATCGTGCGACTCCTTACTCGGCCGCCTGCGCGGCAGCCTCCGCGCGCCAGCTCTTCAGCACCGGCAATACCTCCTTGGCGAACAGCTTCAGCCCGCGCTCGGCGATCGCATAGGGCACGCCGCCGAAGCGGAAGGCGACGTTGAGCTCGAACTCGCCGAGCACGTCCCGCCGCGTTTCCAGCTCGCGCAGAATGCGCTCGGGCGTGCCCCAGATCGCCGCCTGCATGAACCCGGCAACCGCACCTTCGAGCCCGCCCTTGCGGGCGATCGCCGCCTTCTGCGCGTAGGCGTCGTAGCCTTTGACGGTCGCGAAATGCTCGCCGAGGAACTCGTAGTGGTGAAAGTTGCTCTCGACGAACTTGCCCATGTACTGGCGCGCATGCTCTTCGCTTTGCGCGAGATCCGGCCCGCAGATGCAGAAATCTGTGATCATCATCGAGGGCGCCGGGCGGTTGTGGAACTGCCGGAACAGCTCGCGATTGCGCTCGACCGCCGGCAGGCGCATGTGCCAGGGCCGGTCCGAGAACATCACCATGTGCGCCCCGAGGCGCGCCGCGGCCTCCACCGAATCTTCGCTCGACGCGACGGCGTAGATCCGGCCGTCGAAATCGTATTTCGGGCGCGGCCGCAATTCGACCCGGGGCTGCGGATAGTGCTTGCCGTGGCCCTCGATGAAGCCGGTGCGCAATGCCTCGACGATCATCGGCGCGGCTTCGTCGAAGCGCTCGCGGCTTTCGTCCATGGTTCCGCGAAACGCCGCGAACTCGCGGCGCGCGAGGCCCCGCCCCAGCCCCAATCGCAGCCGCCCCTTGCACAAAAGGTCCAGCACCGCCGCCTGCTCGGCGACGCGCAGCGGGTCATGCCACGGCACGATGACCGCGGCGGTGCCGACATCCACATTCGGACACAGCGCCGCCAGATGGGTCATCAGCTGCAGATTGTCGGGGCAGAACGAATAGTCGAAAAAATGATGCTCGGCCGACCACAACACGTCGAAGCCCGAAGCGGCCGCCAG
>DATLTH010000374.1:0-4255 GCA_035533695.1 Allostellaceae bacterium
AGGCGATCTCGCGGCGGGTCGGCGACGGGTTGCGATCGAGCAACGCCTTGGCCGAGATCAGGATGCCGGCGAGGCAATAGCCGCACTGCCCGGCCTGCTCGTCGAGAAACGCCTGTTGCAGCGGGTGCGGCTGCGCCGGCGTGCCGAGCCCCTCGATCGTCACCACCGTCTTGCCGGAAACCGTCGCCAATGCCTTGCCGCAGGATTTCTCCGGCTTACCGTCGATCAGCACCATGCACGAGCCGCATTGCTCCTGGCCGCAGCCGAACTTGGTGCCGACGAGGCCCAGATGGTTGCGCAAGGCGTCGAGCAGCGGCATGTCGCCGTCGCCGCTGACGCTGACGGCGTGGCCATTTACGGTCAGGGAAATTGCTTCCATCGGGTTCTCGCTGCGGTCTGTGAGATCATCTTAACCGGCTGCGCCTGCACGGGCGAGAGGCCGGGGCGGCTTTTGGTTCCTGTCGCGCGGGGATGAAATACGACACGGTGTCGTATCGTTATACCAGCGACGGAAATCCGTCGACTGAAAGGAGGATCAAATGCGTCGAATTGCCATGATGTTGAGTATGGCCGGTGTGATCGCCCTGGGACTGGCAGCGAGCCCGGCACAGGCCGATGAGGGCTGGCGGGACAATTCCGCCTGGCGCCAACACGAGTGGCGCGAGCAGGAATGGCGCGAACACCACCGCTGGCATCCTTATCACCGTTACGGCTATTCGCCGGGCGGGTATTACGCTCCTGCCGGCATCTGGTTCGGCTTTCGCTGACCCTTGGCGGCGCGATCGGGGCTAGGTCGTCGCCAGGCGCGGCGCCATTGTCGGGCCGGCCCGCCGCGCCGGCCCGCCGGCGACGATCTGGATCACCCCGGCCGCGAAACCGGCAATGACGCCGATCTTCCACGCGGCGTCATAGTTGCCGGTCATGTCGAAGATCAGCCCGCCGCCCCAGGCGCCGAGCGACGAGCCGACCTGATGCATCACAAAGGAAACCCCGAGCAGCGTCGCCATGTAGCGCGTGCCGAACATCTCGGCGACGAGGCCGCTCACGAGCGGCGCGACGCTGAGCCACAACATCCCCATCGCCGCGGCGAACAGCAGCGTCGACGCCGGGGTCGGCGGCAATGCGAAATAGGCCGTGAACACAAAGGCGCGCAGGATGTAGAGCAACCCCAACAGGATATGCTTCGGGTATCGGCCGCCGAGCCAGCCCGCCAGCAACGAGCCGATCGAGTTCATGCCGCCGATCACCGCCAGCGCTTCCGCGCTCAACATCGGGTTCTGGCCGCAGATCGCCAGATAGGTCGGCAGATGCGTCGTCAGGAAGACCAGGTTGAGGCCGCAGACGAAATACGCGCCTGACATCACCAGAAACGGGCGATGGCGGGCCGCCTGCCCGATCACCTCGCGCATCGTCGTTCTGCTGTCGCCGTGCCGCGGGATCCGGTCGGCGCCGCCGGCAAAGAAGGCGGCCGGCAGCATCGCGAGCGCCAGCACCACGAAAAACAGGGCGCCGATCTGCCAGAGGTAATGCGCCAGCAGGCCCTGCGTCATCAGCGGCACCGCCAGCGTGCCGAGCGACCCGGCCGACGAGACGACGCCGAGCATCGTGCTGCGGCGCTGTTCCGACACCGCCCGGGCGCAGGCGGTCAACGCCAGCGACGAGGCCGTGCACGACAAGGCGACGCCGACCAGCGCACCGGAAACGATCAGCGCCGCCTCGCCCCCGGCCGCTGCCATGACGCCAAGCCCGGCGACATAGACCGCCGCTCCGGCCATCATCGTCACGCGCAGGCCAAAGCGGTCGGCGATCGCCCCGACCGGCGCCTGTGACAACCCCCAGACGATGTTCTGGATGGCGACGGCGAGGGTGAAATCGGCCGCCGTCAGCGCGAGGTCCCGCGTCACCGGCGTCAGAAACAGGCCGAGGCTCTGGCGCAGCCCCATGCCGAGGCTCATCATTGCGGCGGCGCCGATCAGGATCGCCGGGGCGCCGCCGAGTTTGGCGCGTATAGTCATCGTGCGGGTCGATACCGGGGCGAGTGAACCTCGCCCCTAATCTGCCCGATGCCTGCCGGCCGCCGATACCCTCATCCGCGCAGCCTATCCCTGCACGCTCGGCATGGGCGGCTCAGTAGGGGGCGGGGCTCAGTAGGGCCGATAAAACCCCGGCGCCGGGTAGGGATAGGGCGGCGGATAGCCCCACGGCGGCGGCGGCGGATATGCCGGCGCTGCATAAGGCGGCGCATATGGGTACGCCGCCCGCGCCGGGTAGGTGCCGACCCGCGTCCCGACGCGGCCAAGTTCGGCCGCATTCAACTGGTTGGCGACGCGGTCGCTCGCCGATCCGCCGTAGCGACGGCCCGTGTGCCGCACCGGCCGCGTCGCGTCGGGCGCTGCGGCGGGGGCCGGCTGCGCCGCCGCGGGCTGATTGCTGCTCGGGGAATTGGGCTGGGACGGGGTCATCGGCGATTGCGCCCAGACCGGCGGGGCGAACGCCACAACGGACGCCCCAACGGACGCCACGGCGGCGACGAATGCGAGGGTGTGTACGAGATGCTTCATCGGCGTACCTCGGTTTCGGAGAGAATGTCTGCGAATCCGCCCGGTGGGCGGAATTCCCGAGACAATCGAACGAACGCCCGGCTCGTTCAATCGTCCCCGAGGCTTTTGCGCGCGCCGACATCGCCGCGGTATCTCCTTGCCGCCGCCGTCCGGCGGTGCTTGGCTGCACCGGCGATGTTACGGAGGGCTGCCGGCCATGCCCGAGAGACCGCGGGTGAGCGTCTATATCGACTACAAAAGCCCCTACGCCTACCTGGCGAAGGATCTGGTCTACGAGCTCGAGCGCGACGTCGGGGTGCCGATCGACTGGCTGCCCTATGTCCTCGATATTCCGAGCTTTCTCGGGTCGGCGACGCTCGACGCGAACGGCCGGGTGATCGCGGAAAGCCGCAACGCGCACCAATGGCGGCGCGTGCGCTATTCCTACCTGGACTGCCGCCGTCAGGCGCAGAAGCGCGGCCTGGTGATTCGCGGCCCGCAGAAGATTTGGGATTCGACGCTGGCCGCCGCCGGCCTGCTCTACGCCAAGGCGCAGGGCGATTCGGTGTTGCGGCGTTACAATGACATCACGTTCGAGCGCTTCTGGAGGCGCGAACTCGACATCGAGGATCCGGCGGTCATTGCGGCATTGCTCGCCGAGGCCATGGGCCGTCAGCCCACGGACTTGATCGGTAGGGCCGACGCGGCCCAGCTCGGCGATTATCTGGCCGGCGAAGGGCCGCGCGAGGTCGCCAGCGTGTCGCGCGCCGCGGAGGAACAGGGGATTTTCGGAGTGCCGACCTTTGTCGTCGACGGCGAGCCGTTCTGGGGCAGAGAGCACCTCCCCGATATCCGCGACATGCTCGCCCGGCGACAGTAGAAGACGCCCGCTATCGTCTGCCAATCCCCGACGGCGCAACGGCAGCCGGCGCGAATTCACTTTGGTCTAGCGAACCTAACCTAAAGTGTAGTGCAGCTTTTTAAATCAATCTTAATGGCGCAGCCCGCGTAGATTAGCCGTCGACGCGAAGCTGTCTCGGCATGGCGAAGAGGATGCGGTTGTCAACGTTGCATTCGCGACCGGAAAGCGGACGCACCCGCCCGGCAGCACGCTGTGGGGGTACCGCTTGGGAATGCCCGCCAATGTGCGACCGCGAAAGGCGGCTGATGAGGCGCTGCCGATTTTCCGACCGGAGGCTTTCATGTTTCGCCGGTCCGATCGCCGGCACAAATAATCATCGGGCATAGTCACTCGTGTTTCGGACCCTCATTCAAACATTCGCGCAGAGACTGTCACGCGTGGTCTTTGTGGCATCTCTGGCTCTCCTCGCCTTTATGGCCGGACTCTTGTTTGCAGAGAACAAATGGTTTCCCTATTTGACCATCGAAGATGCCCAAAAGACACTTCGCTCGGTCATTGTGCAACTGTTCCCACCGCTTGCACCGTTTCAATTTGTCGACTTTTCTGGAGGCAAGGTTGGAGACGTCGCGCGTAATCGAATCATTGTTCGGGCGGCAGCGCCAGAAGCGGCGAATAACGAACACTTCTTGATGAGTGGCGGGATTGACAAGTACCTCGAGTATTGTCCGGCACCTGGCTGTATCGCGGCGGAGTTCGCGCGCACCGGGGCGCTTGTTCATGCCTACCCGTACCGCCCCGATCAGTTCGACGCACATAAGATTGTCTCCCTGCCTTACGAACAGGTGCCCTTCTT
>DATLTH010000375.1:0-8122 GCA_035533695.1 Allostellaceae bacterium
CCGCCGCCGGTCTGCGCAGCATGCCGGCGTGGGCCGAAGCCAACCCCGTCACTTGCACCTGGCCGCCACCCGATTGGATCGAACATCACAGCTTTCCGTCCCGGCGCTGGGTGAAGATTGTTTTTGTTCATACCGGCGAACGTTTCGAGAATTTCTATATGGAAGATGGACAATATATTGTCCCGGCGGTTCAACAATTTTCTCACGTCTGCCGAGATTTCCGCGAAAACAAATGGCAAATGCTTAATCCCTATCTGATGGATTTTCTTTTTGTTCTGCACTGGAAATATTGCAAAGACGAAATCAGCATCCTCAGCGGCTTTCGCACGCCGGAGACCAATTCCAAGCTCGAAGGCGCCGCCCTCAACTCGCAGCATCTGCGGGCGAACGCTCTCGATATTTTTCTGCCCAACGTCGACAACGCGCAAGTCGCGAAGGATTTCAAAACCTTCATTTATGGCGGGGTGGGCATGTACCCGCTCAAGCACTTCACCCATCTGGATTGCGGCCCGCTGCGCAGCTGGGTCGGCTGAAATGCCGGAGAGCGGGCGGCGCGCGCGACGAATGTTATCGACAATTTCCGCGAGCATCCAACGAAACCCCCCTCAGCTTCGCACGCCCCGACAGCGCCGGTGATCCGCTGATCCTACCGTGACGTTGCGCGGCGGAAAGTTTCCGCCCTATTGTTCCGCCTAATATGTCGGGAAGGGACGGCCGCCGGGCTCGGTCGGCGCGGGTCGATCGGGAAGCGCAGAGTTGAGAATGCGGATGGTTTGGCGGCATTGCAGCGGAGCCCGGGCAGGGTGACGAACGCGCGGACCATCGGCAGCTATGAGTTGGAGGGTCTGCTCGGCGAGGGTGGGATCGGGCAGGTCTACGCGGCGCAGGACCGGGTCCTCGGGCGCCACGTCGCGGTCAAGATGCTGCGCCCGGAACTGAGCCGCGACCGCAACTTCGTCGACCGGTTTTATGTCGAGGCGAAGAGCCTCGGCAACCTCAACCACCCGAACATCACGACGATCTACGCGCTGCATGCCGAGGGCGATGAAGCCTTCATGGTCATGGAGCTGGTGAGCGGCTACACGCTGGAGGAGATCCTCGCCCGCGTCCACCGTCTGACGTTGCGCGACAGCCTCGCCGTGCTGGCGCAAGCCGCCGCCGGCATTGGTTATGCCCATCGCATGGGCGTCATCCACCGCGACATCAAGCCGGCGAACCTGATGGTGACCCATGACGGCGTGCTGAAGATCATGGATTTCGGCATCGCCCGCGTCCAGGGTTCCCAGCATCTGACGCGGGTCGGCGAATTCTGCGGCACCTTCGTTTATGCCTCGCCCGAGCAGATCAGGGGCGAGGAGGTCGACGAGCGCAGCGACCTCTACAGCCTGGCGATCGTGCTTTACCGGATGCTGGCCGGTCATGCGCCGTTCACCTCGGACAACGAATACGCGCTGATGACGGCGCAATTGCAGACGCCGCCGCCGCCGCTGAGCGGGCAGGTGGCGGACCTCGATGCGGCGACCGAGAAGGTGTTGATGCGCGCCCTCGCCAAACGGCCGGAGGACCGCTTCCGCTCGGTCGATGAATTTGCCCGGGCGGCGGGCGCAACGGCGTTGCGCGGCGAGGCCGTCGATATCCTCGAACAGCTGTGCAGCCGGGTGTTCGGGGACAACGATCTCGAGAAGACCCGGATCGTTACCGCGGGACGGCCGGCCGCGGATCAAACCCTGCCGTCGAACCGCCCGGCTTTTCGGCTGGTCGATTCGGGCTCCCTGCCGAACCTTTCGGGCCCCCTGTCGGGCCCCCTGTCGGGCCCTCGGCCTGCCGCCGCCGAGCCGTGGTCGAGCGGCGTCGCCCCTCAGCCGGTCGCGGCGTTGCCGGCGGCCAGCGCCCGACAGCCGATGCCGCCGCCAAGCCGCGGTGCGGGGCGGCGGCCCTGGCTGATCGGCGCCGCCGCGCTGGCGCTACCCCTGTTGCTCGGCGGCTTCTATTATCTTGTTACGGCGAACCGGGCGACGTCGTTATCCTCGACACAGCCGCAAAATCAGGCGGCGGAGCATCCTTCTGCCGCCACGCCGCCGCCGGTCGCAACCGTGAAGACCGAACCCCCGGCACCGCCGGTGCCGGTCGAGACCGCGAAGACCGAGCCGCCACCGGCGCCGGCCGAGACCGCAAAGACCGAGCCGCCACCGCCGGCGCCGGCCGAGACCGCGAAGACCGAGCCTCTGCCGCCGGCGCCGGTCGAGACGGCGAAGACCGAGCCGCCACCACCGGCGCCGGTCGAGACTGCAAAGACCGAGCCTCCACCGCCGCCGGCGCCCGCCGAGACCGCGAAGATCGAGCCTCAAGCGCCAGCGGCGCCCAGCCTCCCAAATCCCGAGGGACCGCCCGACCTGCAAGGCCGGGTCACCGGCGTCAAGGGGCTCAATGAGATCGAGCTGGATAAGCAAAAGTGGATCAAAATTTACGGGATCGTCGACCGCGCCCGCGGCGCGCAGGAGGCGCAACACACCGAGGCGCTGGTGCGCTATCTGAAGCTGTCGCGCAACCATCTCGTCTGTTATCGCAAGCCGGGCGATACCTATCGCTGCTATTCTGACGGACAGGATATCGCGCGGCTGGCGCTGGTTGATCGGCTGGTGCAGTTGGCGCCGAATGCGCCGGCCGAATACCGTTCGTTGCGGGCGGGACGCCGCTAGGTCGGCAGCAGTGAGCCGGCGCGGCCGATACCGGTGGACAAAGCCCGCAGATCAGGGAGAGCGCAGCATTTTGCCGTCGGCGATACGGGTCTGCCGGTATCGCGCAAATACCGGCAATGCAATGAGGAAGGATGAAGCGATGATTACCAAGGCCATCCTGAGTTCGGTTATTGTCCTGGCGGCGACCGGGGTCCTGTGCGCATGGGCTCCGGCCCAGGCGCAGTACTCGCCGTACCAGACGCCCTCGCCCTATCAGTCGCAGTACCCGGCCCAGCCGCAATATGCCCAACCGCAATATGCGCAACCGCAGTACGCGCCGGCTCAGCAATATGCACCCGCTCAGCCGCAATATGCTCCAGCTCAGCAATACGCGCCGGCTCAGCCGCAATATGCGCCGGCCCAGACTGCGTATTCGCAGATGCCGGACTATTGCATGCAGAACAATGCCGCCGCCGGCGCCGCCACCGGGGCCGTCGTCGGGGGGCTCCTCGGTGGGCTGGCGGGAGGCGGTCGGGGCGCCGCGATCGGCGGCCTTTCCGGCATGCTGTTCGGCGGCATGAGCGGGGCGCAGGCGGATGCGCAATGCGAGCAGATGGCCGTGCAGATCGCCTATCAGCAGGCGGCCGCGCAACAGGCCGCCATTCAGCAGCAGATCGCGCAGGAGGCAGCGACGCAAAGCGGCAACCTGACATTGCCGGCTTCGGCCTATCAACCGGTCTCCGCCGATTACAAGACGCCGTCGAACGGGCATAGCCACCGCGTCACCGTGCGGCGGCTCAGCAGCTACAGCGACCCGGCCTCGCGTCAGATCTGCGACAACTTCACCCGGATCGACGCCGACCTCGACAGCAACACCAGCATCTCGACGACGGCGCGCCGCTGCAAGGGGCCGGACGGGCAGTGGCGCGACAGCTGAGCCGCGGACATAACCGCCGCTGACCCCGTCGCCGCACCCCGGCCCGCTCGACATGGCCGCGGCGATCTCGCGTTGGATTGCCGCGCTTCTGCTGCCGCTCGTGGCGAGCCTGGCTACCGCCGCCGCCGCCGGCCCTGCCGCCGACGGGGACGGCGCCGCGGCCGGCCGCGTCAAGAGCGGCACCGGGTTTTTCGTCTCGCGGGACGGGTTTCTGGTGACGGGCGCACATGTCGTTTCCGGCTGCCGCGACCTCTCGGTCTGGGCGTCGGACGGCAGCGAGCGCCGCAGCTATGTCATCGCTGCCGACCCGCGCCTCGATGTCGCGCTGCTGTGGGCCGACGGCAGACGCCTCGGGCAATCGGCGGTTGCCTCGCACGGGCCGCCCCGCACCGGGGAAGAGGTGTTCACGCTGGGCTTCGGGGTCTTTGCGACGACGCCGCTGCGTCCGCTGCTGGTCGAGGGCTCGCTAATGGGCGACAGCACAGCGCTGCCCGGCAACCGGGTCCTGATGATCAGGGCGCGGCTCCACGCCGGCAATAGCGGCGGAGCTGTGCTCGCCGGCGACGGCTCTCTGGTCGGCATGATCATCGGCCGCGATGAGGCGCACCCGGATTTGGGCGTGGCGCTCCCGAGCGCGGATATCGAGGCGCTGCTGTCCACCTATGGCATCGTGTTGCCGCAGCGCGATCCGACCGGCAATGCTCGCGATTTTCTCGGCGCGATCTCCGCCCTGATCCAGTGCTCGCCGACGGGCGGTCGCGTAGCATCGCCCCGCGGAGCGCGGCTCGGCGAGCGACCCATGCAATGAGTGCGGCGGCGCTCGGCGGCATCCTTCAGCGCCGCGCTCGCCGCCCTCTCCTGCAGGCGCTGCGAGGGTAGGGGATCGGCGGCGGTCCGAGCCGGGGGGAGGATGCGCTGGCCGTCGTTCATATTGCTCGGCTAAGCTCGCGTGCCATTATGAGGAGCGTGCGTTACCGGCGATGAGAGCACTCCGCGTCAATCATGTGCTCTCGACCGGCCTGCTCAAGAGTTACATCTTCGAGGATTTGTTTTACCGGACGGCAGCGCTCGCTCCCGATCAGCTGCGGGTCACGCAGAGCGTGCGCCCGGATCCTCGCGCGGATGCCTGGCACTACCATCGCGCCAACCTCGAATGGCGCTTGCTGCCGCGCTCCGTGGCGACCGTCCACCACGATCTGCGCGACGATCACGGGTGGCTGAAGCTGAAATACTTTATTCCCCGTTATCGCGAGGCGGCTGTTGTTCACTGCTTGAACAGGACTCAACAGGCAGTCCTTCGCGACCATGGGATTTTGCACAGCTGCGTCATTCCGCATGGCGTCGACCGACGCATCTTTCCGTCGCCCGCATACCCCAGACAGATAAAGAGTGATCGCCTATGCCTCGGCATGTGCTCCCGGCGTCACCCTTCGGGCGTGAAGGGAGAAGATTTGTTCGAATCCCTGCTTCGGCATCTGGATCCACGCCGCATCTCGTTCGTGCTGGTTGGCGAAGGACGCCGCCAGGATGCCGAGTTGGCGAGATCGAAGGGGTTCGAAGCCGCCTGTTGGGAATATCTGCCGTACCCACTGATGGGAGAGGTTTATGCAAGGATGGACGCGCTGCTGATCCTCAGCTGGTTCGAGGGCGGGCCGGCGAGCCTCCCGGAAGCCTTGGGCAGCGGCGTACCGGTCATATGCACTCCCGTCGGCATGTGTGCTGATTTCGTCGAGGACGGCATAAACGGCCTCTTGCTGACCCGACAGGCGATGTCGGACGGGGCACGAATCATGGCCCTGACCGACAACGCGGGCAGCGGGATGGCGGTCCTGAATGACGGGGCGTTTGCGTCCGCCCCGACGATCCCGTCATGGGACGCGGTGATGGCCGAATGGCACCAGCTTTATCGAAGGGCCGCCGAAGCGGCCGAAACTCCTCTCCGCCATCGCCGTTCGAGCGCCGCGTCTGCCACACCGACAACGCATCCGACGGAGCAAAATCGACGCGCGCCCCATCCAAACCGCGCCGCGCGACCGTATCCGCGGGACATTCTTCCCCCGCCATTTCCGGGATCAAACCAGCCGGTCGTGCTGGTTTGCGATCCGGCGGATTGTGGTGCGGCGAAATCGCGCGAAACAACACCCTCTGAAATCTGTCGTCAGTTGATCGGGCGAATGTTGGAGCAAAGCGATGTCAATCTGATTTCTTATCGGTGCCAGCTACAGCCGGTTCACGATTCGCTCAGTCCACAATATCGGCTGCGCTTAAGGGTGATCGATGCGGTGCCGCTTGCGGAAATACTTCGGTACGTCGATATTTTCGTCGCGTGCGGCGGATACGCGCTGGTCCAGGGTTGGCGATCCGGGTTGAAACCCCTCCAGATCGGAAACAAACCGGCCGGCGGCGAGCGGTTCTCTCACGTCTTCCCCGATATCGAGGCGCTCGTACAATCGGTGACCCACGGCCTTACGACCCGCCTCTCCTTGCCGGAATATTCGGAGATGGCGGCGATCTACCCGAAGCTGGCGACGTTTGACGAAGCCGATACGGCGCCGATAAACGATGCTGACCTTGTCGAACGGCAAGCGCTGTCAACTTTGCAGTCGATAGAGCGCAATAGCAGAACGCTGCTGCAAACAATCACGGACGCGTTGATCAACCCGCTTGCGGCTTCACGATTGGTCTTCGGGTCGGTCAGCGATCTGAGGCAGGACCGGCGGTATTTCAGCGTTTGAAGAAGCCTCGCTGCGGATCGCGGCCTCGGGCACGGCGGCCAGGGCGTTCACATGGGCGTCGATCCGGTATAGCAAGCCGTCGCGAATGCCGAGCGCGGCGAGGTGGCGTACCGTGCTGGCGAGGTAGTCGCGGCCCGTGCCGCGCCCGCCGACCGCGCCGGCGAGCAGCCGCGCCGCCGCCTCGGGCGGCAGACGCCCGGCGTAATCAGGCGATTGGCGGCGCACCACACAGGCATAGGCCGATGCCGCGCCCTCCGATGTCCGCACCGCGACCCGGCGCATCTGATAGACCCGCCCGGTCATCTCGCGCGCCCAGATCCGGTCGAGCGCCTCGCCGACCCGCTCGGGCATCAGGCGATAGGCGATGCCGTGACACGACCCGCCGCGGTCGAGCCCGAGCACCAGTCCGGGCCGCTCCGGGGTCCCGCGATAGTCGCGCGAATAGAGACAGAAGCTGCGGTGATAGCCGTAAAGATAGGCCGGCCGCGCCTCGGCGAAGGCGAATTCCGGGTTCCACATCAAGGAACCGTAGGCGAACAGCCAAACCGGCTCGCTTCCCTCGCGCAACGCCGCGATCGGCTCCGGCATCGGATCGACCGGGTAGATCGAGACATAGGTGTTGCCGCCGTCGGCGACCGTCATCGGTGTGCGGGCGGCAGAAGGGTCAGTCGTCGTCCCATACCTGCTTCGGCATCGGCAGATCGGCGAAATCGGCGTCGTGGAGCGGCCGGTACACAGCAATCGGCCCGCCTGACTTACCCGCTCGCCGGGCACCCCGTCAACGGTGCCGCCGTGTGCTGGCGGATCAGGCGGACGCTCGCTATAACCGCCTCATGCGTCGTTCGACCCGTCTCGGTCTTGCCATTGTTGTCGCGCTGCTGGTCCTGTCCGGCGCCTATACCGGCTTCTGGTTCTATGCCGCCAGCCATGTCGAAGACGGGCTTGGCCAGGGGGTGGCGGCGTTGCATGCCCAGCAGGTCGCAGCGTCGTGGCATTCCATCCGGGTCGGCGGGTTTCCCTTCGCGTTCGATGTCGAGCTGCGCGAGGCGCGGCTGAGCGACCATGCGGGTATACCGGGCGTCGAGATACGGGCGCCACGCTTGCGCGGCACCGCGCGGCCGTGGAACCCCCGGATCTGGCGGGTGGCGGCGCCTGACGGGCTGAGCGCAACGACCACCGCCCCCGGCAAGCCGGCGGTGACGCTGAAAGCGCAGACCGCGACCGGCAGCGTCGCGATCGGCGCGGAGGGCGGCGCAAGGGTGTGGGTCGGTCTCGCGGCGTTCACCGCCGATGGCGGCGCGCACCTGGCGGCGCGCGACGTCGACGCCTGGTTCAGCCTGCCGTCGCACCCGCCGCGGACGCACACCGAGCCGGCGTTTGGCGTCGCGCTGGCGGCGCACGAGGTCACTCTGCCAATGATGCCGGCGGCCTTCAGCAAGCCGCTCGACGAGCTGGCGTTGGGCGCCACCGTGAGGGGGGCGATCCCGGCCGCGCCGGCGCGCGAGGCCGCGACGGCTTGGCGCGATTCGGGCGGAACGCTGGAGCTCGACCATTTCACGCTGCACTGGGGCGCGCTGGCGATCACCGGCTCGGGCACGGTGGCGCTCGACGCCCAGTTGCAGCCGATCGCGGCGTTTTCGGGCGAGGTCGAAGGCTATCCCGAACTGATCGGGGCGCTTGTCGCCGCCGGGCATATCCCGGCCGGCGAGGCGCGGCTGGCGCGGCTGGGGCTCGCCCTGCTGTCGCATACCGGGGCGGATGGCAGGCCGCAA
>DATLTH010000376.1:0-2895 GCA_035533695.1 Allostellaceae bacterium
GTCAAGGTCGATTGCGATCAATATCCCTACACGGCGGCGAGCAATCCGCTCAAGAATCTGCTGCCGCCCTGGGTTCAGGCGGACGGGATGGCGGCGATGCTGGCGCGTCTCGACGAGCCCGCCGCGCGCGCGCGCATTCGCGCCACCATCGCCGCCGACGGCCTCAACAATTTCGGCCGCATTCCCGATTGGGACGCGATCCGCATCTCGGTGAGCCCGCATCTGCCGCACTGCGCCGGGCGCACCTTGGCCGAGATCGCGCGCGAGCGCGGCGCCGAGGCGGTCGACGCCTTGTGCGACTACCTCATCGCCGACCGCGGCGCGACGCGGGTGCTGGTGGCCTCGATCGGCGAGGACGACATCCAGACCCTGATCCGCGCGCCCGAGGTGTGCGTCGGCTCCGACGGCAATTGCGTGGCACCCTATGGCGTCACCGGCCAGGGCAAGCCGCATCCGCGCTTCTACGGCACCTTCCCGCGCATTCTCGGCCATTACGTGCGCGAGCTGGGCATCGTTCCGCTGCCGACCGCGATCCACAAGATGACCGGGGCGCCGGCCCGCGCCCTGGGCCTCGACCGGCGCGGGCTCTTGCGCGAGGGCTGGTTCGCCGACGTGACCATCTTCGATCCCGACGAATTCGCCGAGCGCGCGAGCTATGACGATCCGCACCAATACCCGGCGGGGGCGGCGACCACGGTGATCGTCAACGGCGTCGTCACCGTCGACCATGCCGAGCACACCGGCGCCTTGAGCGGACGCCTGCTGCGGCGGCCGCGGGCGGCGCAGTAGCGGCGTTCCGGCCCCTGGGTTAGGATGGCGCGGCCGCCAACCCGTGCAGAGTCCCGCCATGCCGAGCTATGATTTCGACCTCTTCACCATCGGTGCCGGTTCGGGCGGGGTGGCGGGTTCGAGGCGCGCCGGGTCCTATGGCGCGCGGGTCGCCGTCTGCGAGGACAGCCGGGTCGGGGGCACCTGCGTCATCCGCGGCTGCGTCCCGAAGAAGCTCCTGGTCTATGGCGCGCAGTTCGCCGACGCCTTCGCCGATGCCGCGGGCTTCGGCTGGCACGTGGCGCCGCCGGTCCATGACTGGGCCGCGCTGATCGACGCCAAGAACCGCGAGATCGACCGGCTCGAAGGCATCTACCGCAAGCTTCTGGCCGATTCCGGGGTGAAGCTCCTGGAGGGGCGGGGCCGCCTGGTCGATCCGCACACGGTCGAGGTCGAGGGACGGCGCTATACCGCCGCCCATATCATGATCGCCACCGGCGGCCATCCGGTGATGCCGGCGATCCCGGGCATCGCGCACGCCATCACCTCGAACGAGGCGCTCGATCTGCGCCATCGGCCGCGGCGCATCGTCATCGTCGGCGGCGGCTATATTGCGGTGGAGTTCGCCGGCATCTTCCACGGGCTCGGCGCCGAGGTGACGATGGTCATCCGCGGCGAGGAGCTGCTCAACGGCTTCGACGACGACATCCGGGTATCGCTCGCGCAGGAGCTGCGCAACCGCGGCATCGTCATTCACACCCGCACCCAGATCGAGCGGATCGAGAAATTCGGCGGCTCCTTCACCGCCTTCACCAATCACGGCGACGAGCTGTCGGCGGAATTGGTGATGTACGCGACCGGCCGGCGTCCCAACACCCGCAATATGGGATTGGGCGAGGTCGGCGTCGCCTGCAACCCGACGGGCGCGGTCGTGGTGGACGAGCGCTCGCGCACCAGCGTGCCGCATATCTATGCCGTCGGCGACGTGACCGACCGGCTCAACCTCACCCCCGTCGCCATCGCCGAAGGCCGCGCCCTCGCCGAGACCTTGTTCAACGACAACCCGATGATCGTCGACCGCGACAACGTCGCGACCGCGGTGTTCAGCCAGCCGCCGGTCGGCACCGTGGGCCTGAGCGAGACCCAGGCGCGCCAGCGGCACAAGGCGATCGACATCTATCGCGCGCGCTTCCGGCCGATGAAGCACACGCTCTCGGGGCGCGAGGAGCGGACGATGATGAAGCTCATCGTCGACCGCGCGAGCGACCGCGTGCTCGGCTGCCACATGGTCGGCGCCGATGCGCCCGAGATCATCCAGGGCATCGCCATCGCCATCAAATGCGGCGCGACCAAGCGCCAGTTCGACCAGACCATCGGCATCCACCCGACCGCGGCCGAGGAATTCGTCACCCTGCGCGACAAGCTGCCGGAGAAGATCGCGGCGGCGTAGCGCGGATCACGCCGCCGCCGCCGCCCGCAAGACGAACCGCCAATAGCGAAAGGTGAGCGCGAGCGCGATCATGCCTTCGACGGCAACGGTCGCGACCGCGGCGCTGGGACCAATCGCATCGGCCAACAGGCCCAGATGCACGAATCCGATCGGCCCCATGCCGATGCACACCGAGAGCACGCCGAATACCCGGCTGCGCGTCTCCTGCGGCGCGAGGAGATAGATCAGCGTCGACTGCATGATGGTGAAGGCCGCGCTCGCCACGCCCGTCATCAGCAGGGTACAGCCGGCAAGGAGCGGCGCCGAAACGAAGGCGAAAATCGGCAGCAGCGCGAGATAGCCCGCCGTCCCGCCGAGGTAAAGCCGTGCATAGCGCGCCGGCGTCGCGCCCAAGGCGATGCCGATCGCGCCGGCGAAGGCGCCCAGCCCGTCCATGCTCGCGAGCACGCCGATCCCGCCGGGGCCGAGCCCCAGATGATCCTGGCCGATCACCGGGATCATGCTGGTGAAGGGCCAGGCGAATACGTTGAAGATCACGGTGATCACCAGCGTGCCGATCAGCCGCTTGTCGCCGCGCACGATCGCGACGCCTTCGCCGATCCGTCGCCGCAGCGATCCCGCCTCGTGCGCGCGCGCGGTATTGCGGTAGCCGAGCCCGAGGCAGGTCACCGCTGCCG
>DATLTH010000377.1:0-6275 GCA_035533695.1 Allostellaceae bacterium
ATGAGCCTCCACATCTGGGCGTTCTCACACGGCATCGCCTCGCTTTTCGCCCGCGGCGACGGCGGCCGCCGGCCGCTGCCGATGAGCCCCGAAGAGCTGCTCGAGGCTGGCGTCCTGATCTATCTGCGGGGGCTCGGCATCATCGCCGAGGCGCCGCGGTCCCAGGGGTAGCAAGGGGCGCTTGCCCCTCTTGACAGCGCCGATCGAGCAGCCTATGTGAATGTAAGACACATTTACATGAGGCCGCCATGAACCCAATCATGTGGCTTGATGATTTCGGCAGACCGGCGTGGATCGCGCTGATGGTCGTCAGCTTTATCATGTTCTGGCCGGCCGGATTGGTGGTTCTCGGATACCTGATCGGGAGCGGACGAATGGGATGCTGGACACACAACCGCGGCCAACGCTGGCAGGAGCGTATGGGCCGCATGCAGCAGCACATGCAAGAACGGGCGGCGCGCTGGGGTGGGCCGCGGCAGGGAAATTTCTCCGGCGGCCCGTCGAGCGGCAACTGGGCATTCGATGAATATCGCGCCGATACGTTGCGCCGCCTCGAAGCGGAGCAGCAGCAGTTCAAGGAATTTCTCGACCGGCTGCGCCACGCCAAGGACAAAGCCGAATTCGACCAGTTCATGGCGGACATGCGCCGCGGCTCTGAGGGTCCGACGCCGCAGCCCGGCATCTGATCGCCGGCCTGGTACCCTGCGAACCAGTTCCTCCCCCGCGAGGCGGGGGAGGAGGACATGCGCAGCATGGTGGAGGGGGCATTCGCGCGAGGGCGCCCCCTCCGGCTCGCTGCGCTCGCCACCTCCCCCGTAAACGGGGGAGGTGGCGAGCGCGATGCGGTTCATTGGTTCCGGGTACTAGAGGATCGACCCTAACACGTGGTCCCCGTCGTCATGAGCCATACGGCTAGCGCAGGACGCTGACGTCGTCCGGGTTGACGAGGTCGGGTACAGTCCAGCCATTGAGGTCGTATTCGGCCATGCACTGGTCGGCGAAAGCCTTCCACTGCGCCGCTTGGCCCGAGGCGTTGGCGCCGAGGATCGCGAAGCGGCGGATCTCTTCGTGGCTGCCCGAGTAATTGACCTCGTAGAGCTCGTGGCGCGCCCCGAACTCGGTGCCGATCGCGTCCCATAACAGCTTCATCAGTTTGACCCGCTCGACGGCGGTGACGCCTCCCGAACCGCGCACATAGAGATCGAGGTATTTGCGCAATTCGGGATTGGCGAAATCGCGGGCGTGCGAATTGAGATAAATGAGGCTGCTGGCGACGGTCTTCTCGATCTGGTGCTTCACTTGCACGTAGGCGTCCGGCGCCAGCACGTGGTAGGCGGCGCCGGCGTTGTGGTTGGGCAAGACAAAGCCGCCCGCCCACGGGTCGGGGTTTCGCGTCATCGCGTCGGTCAACGCCCACATGCAGTGCCGCCAGGTGATGACCTCGCCGATATTGGCTTCGACGCCGCGGAAGCCGCTGGTGCCGGCGGTCTCGGTCGCCTTGATAAAAAGGCCGGCGATGAAGTCGAGCTTGACCGCGAGCCTTGTGCAGCCGTGCAACTGGAAGCGCGGCACGAATCCGCTCCTCGGGAAGAACGTGTTGGCCTTCTCGATATCGCCTTTGACGAAGATGTTTTCCCAGGGGACGAACACCTCGTCCATGATGAAGATCGCATCGTTCTCGTCGAGCCGGCTCGACAGCGGATAGTCGAACGGGCTGCCCAACACGGCGGCGCGCTGCTCGTTCGAGACGCGGCAGATGAACTTGACGCCCTCGGCATTGGTCGGGACGAGAAACACAAGCGCGAATTTCGGGTCCTGGATCGGCAGCAAACCGACATGCGCGACAAAGGTGAAATGGGTCAATGCCGAGCCGGTGGCAACCACCTTGGCGCCGGTGACGTAGATGCCGGCGTCGGTCTCCCGCGTCACATGGGCGTAGATGTCGGTCGGTCCGCCCGGCGCACCCGGCGCCATGTTGCGGTCGACCGGCGGATGGACGATCGCGTGGTTGACATAGGGCACCCGCTCCTGGCTGTAGCGGTACCAGCGCCGCGCGTTCTCCTGGTAGGGGGCGTAGAAATCGGCATTGGCGCCGAGCGTCGCGAGAAACGCCGCCTTGTAGTCGGGCGAGCGGCCGAGCCAGCCATAGGTCAAGCGCGCCCAGGCGGCGATCGCATCGCGCCCGGCGACCAGTTCCTCGGCCGAGCGCGGCGCCTGGAAATAGCGGTGGGTGAACCCGCCCCATTCGGTCGGGCAGGTCAGGATGTTCTTGCCTTCGGCATGGTCGCTATGCAGCGCGTCGTATAGCCGGGCGATCATCCGCGCCGTGTTGCGGAAGCCCGGATGCTCGGCGATGTTTTTGACGCGTTCGCCGTAGATCCACACCTCGCGCCCGTCATCGAGGCTGTCGAGAAATTCCTTGCCGGTGTACGGCAGCAATGGCGCCTCGCTCGGCGCGGACATCGTCATCGGTTGGCCTCCCTGTCCGATGGCACGGCCCATGCCCGCACCACCCGTTAGCGTAGCATCGACCGGCCGGCCGACGAAGCCATACCCAGCGATCGGGCGGCGCCCTATAAGGGTGACGCGCAAGTCACGTCCAGGGCTGCCGGATGGCGAAGATTGACGCGAGCGCCACACCACCCGATGCGGCGAACGATGCATTGCCGCACCGGCGGGCGATCGTCTTCATCGTCTTTCTCGGCATCGTCAGCCTGTTCGGCGACATGACCTATGAGGGCGCCCGCAGCATCACCGGCCCGTTTCTCGGCACGCTCGGCGTCACCGCGACGGTGATCGGCATCGTCTCCGGCTTCGGCGAATTGATGGGCTACGGCGCCCGCCTCGCCTCGGGCTATTTCGGCGACCGCACGAAGAAATATTGGGCGATCACGATCGCCGGCTATGTGGTGAACCTGTTTGCCGTGCCACTTTTGGCATTGGCCGGCATCTGGCCGGTTGCCGTCGTGCTGATCGTCCTCGAGCGCACCGGGCGCGGCATCCGCTCGCCGGTGCGCGACGCGATGCTGTCGCATGCCGCCAGCCGCACCGGCCTCGGCTGGGGGTTCGGGCTGCATCAGGCGCTCGACCAGATCGGCGGGGTGACGGGACCGCTGCTGATCAGCGCCGTGCTCGTTATGGGCAGCGGTTACCAGGCGGCGTTCGGCTGGCTGGTGATCCCCGCCCTGCTGTCGATCGGAGTCTTGCTCGCGGCGCGGTATCTGTTTCCCCGGCCGCACGATTTCGAGCTGGCGCCGGCGAAGCTGGGGCGCGAGGGCTTCGCCCCGGGTTTCTGGGTCTATATCGTCGCGGTCGCGTTCGTCGCTGCCGGCTACGCCGATTTTCCGCTGATCGCCTACCATTTCGCCACGGCGCGGGTGATGCCGGCGCCGTGGATCCCGATCCTGTTTGCCTTGGCGATGGGCGTCGACGGCGTGAGCGGGCTGGTGCTCGGTTCGCTGTTCGACCGCATCGGCATCCGCGCGATGATCGTCGCGACCTTGATTTCCGCGGCTGCGGCGCCGCTGGTCTTCCTCGGCAGTTTTCCGTTGGCGGTCGTTGGGATGGTGTGCTGGGGCGTCGGCACCGGGGCGCAGGATTCGGTGATGCGCGCGACGATCTCGCGCCTCGCCCCACGGGACCGCCGCGCCACCGCGCTCGGCATCATGAACGCCGCCTACGGCCTTGCCTGGTTTGCCGGCAGCGTGCTGCTCGGCGTTCTTTACGATCTGTCGCTCGTTGCCGTCGTGCTCGCCTCGGCATTGTTGCAGGCGGCGGCGTTGCCGATCTTTGCCTGGCTGGCTGTGCGGGAGCGCTGAGCGGCGACCGCGGTGCTGCAGATACCGCTTGTCGTGGTATAAGCGAGCCACTCGCAGCGAGGCCGATCATGAACGCGACAGGGCGAGCCGCCGTTGCCGTCCAGCTGGACCGAGCGGCGCAGGCTTGCGCGCGGCGGGGCGCCCGGCTCACCGAATTGCGCCGCCAGGTTCTCAGGCTGATCCTGGAATCCGATGGCCCCGTGACCGCGTACCAGCTGCTCGACCGGCTGCGCGAGACGCGCAAGGGCGCCGTGCCGCCGACGATCTATCGCGCCGTCGATTTTCTGATGGAGCAGCGCCTGATCCACAAGCTCGCGCGCCTCAACGCCTTCATTCCGTGCGCCGAAAGCGGCCACCAGCACCCGGTGCAATTTCTGATCTGCCGGCAGTGCGGCACCGTCGCCGAAATCGAGGACCATGCCGCCGCGCAGGCCTTGGATGACGCCGCCGAGCGGCAGGGGTTCCATCCGGGCAACACGGTCGTCGAGATCGAAGGCACCTGCGCCCACTGCTTTCATCCGGCCTGATCAGCCCGGCATCGGCATTCGCCCCCGGGAGGCCAGCCGCGGCACGCCGGCGAGCAGATAGACCGCCGCACTCAGCGTGGTGATCCAGAAGCTGGTCGGCCAGTCGGTGTAGTAGGCGAGCGTGATGCCGAGCCACGATTCGCCGAGCGCCAGCAATGCCGAGAGCAGAACCCCCGCGAGCACGGTGCCGGTCAGCCGCTGCGCCGCCGCGGCGGGGCCGACCATCAGCGCGAACACCAGCAGCACGCCGACGATCTGGGCGCATTCCGCGGTGGTCAGCGCGACGATTGCGAGAAACAGCATCGAGTAAAGCCGCAGCGAGACCCCTTTGGCTTCGGCCAGTTCTGGCTGCAGGCTGGCGAACAATAGCGGGCGCGAGATGATTCCGAGCGCGGCAAGGCTCACCGCTGCGAGCGCGGCCAATGTCCACACGGTGGCGCGATCGACCGCCAGCACATTGCCGAACAGCAGCGTCGTCGCCTGCGACGCGTAGGCCGTGTAGAAATGCAGGAACAACAGGCCGAGGCCGAGCGAGGATGCCAGCACGAGGCCGATCGCCACGTCGCGCTGCGCCAGCCGCTCGCCGATCGCGCCCATGCCGATGCCGGCGGCCACGGTCATCGCAACCAGCCCCCACAGCGGCGCTATGCCGACCAGAACCGCCCCCGTCGCCCCGGTGAACCCGACATGCGCGAGCGCGTGGCCAGCAAAGGTCTGGCCGCGCAGCACCAGAAAAAACCCGACCGTCCCGGCGACGACCGCGACGATTGCAGCCGCGGCAAAAGCGTTGCGCATGAACTCGTAATCAAGCATGGCGTGATCGCCCGCGATCGCGCCAATCCTCCAACACCGGCTCGTGCCGGTGCGCGTCGCGCTCGACAGGGTAACCGCCCGCCATGACAAAGATCCGGTCGCCGAGCCGCACCACCTCGATTTCCGCACCGTAGAGCCGCGACAGCACAGGGCCGGTGATGACCGCATCGACCGTGCCGAGCGCCGCCTGGCCTTGCCCGAGATAGAGCACCCGGTCGATCGCCCCGAGCAGCGGGTTCAGTTCATGCGCGCTGAACAGCACCGTGATGCCGAGCTCCTGCTGGAGCGAGCGGACCAGCGCGACCGCCTCGCCCTCATGGCGCGGATCGAGGCTGATCAGCGGCTCGTCGAGCAGCAGCAGAAGCGGCCGGCCGATCAGCGCCTGGGCAAGCAGCAGGCGCTGCCGCTCGCCGCCCGAAAGCTCGGCAATGGGGCGCCGCGCCAGGTCGCGCGCGCCGACCAGGCCGAGCACCCGGTCGACCTCCGCGCGACCCTTTCGGCCGCTGATCGGCAGGCCGAGGCGGTGGCCGTCGACGACGCTGGACACGAAATCGCGGCCGCTCAGCCGCGTCGCCGCGACAGCGCCGCGGGCCTGAGGCATATAGCCGATGGAAGGGTTGCCGCTTGTCGCCGGCAGCCCGAGCACCCGAACCGCCCCAAGGCGCGGCGTCACCAGCCCCAATACCGCCCGCATCAGCGTCGTTTTGCCGGACCCGTTCGGACCCAGAACGCCGACAAACTCGCCCGCGGCAATGTCGAGATTGACGCCGGCCAGCACATCGCGCCCGCCCAAATTCAACGTGACGTCGCGGAATTCGATCGCGTTCATCGGCGCCTACCGGGGCAAGGCCCGATCGATCGCATCGAGTTCGCCCAGCATCCATGCCTGGTAATTTTCGCCGGGCGGCTCGGTTTCCGTCACCGACACCACCGGGATCTGCGACGCCTTGGCGATCGCAACCATGCGCTGCGCGGCCGGGTCGGAGGCCTGACGGTTAAATACCAGCAGCCGCACGCGTCGGGTTTTCAGATCATCCTCAAAGGCCGCGACCTCGGAAGCACCTGGCTCGGTATTGTTCATCACGGCAAGTTGAAACCGCTGGTTTCTGATCTGCAT
>DATLTH010000378.1:0-2121 GCA_035533695.1 Allostellaceae bacterium
CGCCTCGCCGACCATCTCGAGGCCTGTCTCGATCTTGCGGCATTGCTCGCGGCGGCGCGCCCGCCCGTCCTCAGCCGGGTGGCGTGACATGCGCCATCAGACCGGCGCCGAGAACAAGGCCGGCGAGAAGCAGGCAGGCGAGCCTGTAGAGCTGCAACGCCCGCGCGATGTCGGCCGGCGTCGCCCGCGCCGTGCCGCCGCCGAGCCAGGGGTCGCCCACGGTCCCCTCGGCGTAATGACGCGGGCCGGCAAGCGCGAGGCCGAGGGCGCCGGCGATGGCCGCCTCGGGCCAGCCGGCATTGGGCGAATGATGCTTGCGGCCGTCGCGCAGCATCGCCGCGAACGCGTGCCCCGGCGATGCGCCCCGGGCGAACAAGGCGGCGGCGCTCAGCAACACGCCGCTGAGCGGCGCCGGCGCGAGGTTCAGCAGATCGTCGAAACGCGCCGACGCCCAGCCGAAGGCGCGGTAGCGCGGCGAGCGGTGGCCGAGCATGCTGTCGAGCGTGTTGGCCATCTTGTAGGCGAAGAGGCCGGGCAGGCCGAGCAGCAGATACCACAACACCGGCGCCACCACGCCGTCGCTGAAATTCTCGGCGAGGCTTTCGATCGCGGCGCGCGCCACGCCATGCTCGTCGAGCCGCAGCGGGTCGCGGCCGACGATGTGCCGCACCGCCTCGCGGCCGGCCGCCACACCGCCCGATCGCAATGCGACGGCGACCGCGGCGACGTGCTGATAAAGGCTGCGCTGCGCGACCAGAATGCCGACCAGCAGCGCCTCGACCGCCGCTCCGGCAAGGCTCGATCGGCTCAACCGGTGCACCGCCCAGCCGAGCCCCGCGGCGGCGCCAACGAGAATGACGACAGTGACGACGCCGCGCTCGCACCGGCGCTGCTCGCTGCGGTCCGGGCGGTTGAGCTTGCGCTCGAAGAAGGCGATGGCGCGGCCGGCCAACACGACCGGGTGCGGGACATAGGCGAAGACTGCCCGCATGTCGCCGAACATGGCGTCGATCGCCAGGCCGGCGAGCAGCAAGAGGAAGCGGGCGTGCAGATCGGGCGGGATTATCGCATGCGGCATCGCGCCGCCAATCTCGGCCGCGCGGTTGCCGCAATCAACCACAAGGAGAGGGTGCGATGAGCGAGACCGCGGTATTGCTGTGCGGGCATGGCAGCCGCGATCCGGAGGCGGTCGGCGAATTTGAGGTGGCGGCGGCGGCTCTGCGCGCGCGGCTCGCGGCGCTTGTGCCGGGCGGCGATTTTGCCACCGGCTATCTCGAATTCGCCCGGCCGACGATCGGCGAGGCTCTGGCCAGCCTGAAGGCGCAGGGCGCGCGCCATATTCTGGCGATCCCCGGCATGCTGTTCGCGGCGAGCCACGTCAAGAACGACCTGCCGTGGGAGATGAACAGCTTCATGGCCGACAATCCGGGCGTCGAGGTTCGCCTCGGGCGCGATCTGGCGATCGACCCGAAATTGCTCGACGCCGCGGCCGACCGCATCGCCGCGGCGGCGCCCGACGGCCGCGCGGACACGCTGCTCGTCGTCGTCGGGCGCGGCACCAACGACCCCGACGCCAATTCCAACATTGCCAAGATCGCCCGGATGCTGTGGGAAGGCATGGGGTTCGGCTGGGCCGAAGCGGCCTTCAGCGGCGTCGCCCATCCGCGGGTCGATGTCGCGCTGGAGCGCGCGGCCCGGCTCGGCTTCCGCCGTATCGTCGTCTTTCCGTACTTCCTCTTCACCGGGGTATTGGTCAAGCGCATCTACGCCGAGACCGACCGGGCGGCGGCGCGGTTTCCCGACATCGAATTCGTCAAGGCGGGCTATCTGCGCGACCATCCGCAGGTCAACGACGCCTTTGTCGACCGCGTGGCCGTATTCGACAGCGGCGACCCCAAGATGAACTGCCAATTGTGCAAGTACCGCACCCGGATCGTCGGCTACGACGAGGCGGTCGGCACGCCGCAGCAGGGCCATCACCATCACGTGCGCGGGATCGGCGCCGATCACCACCATCCGCACGATCATCGTCACGAGCACGATTGAGCGGCAATGCCACCGCTGTTCGACCGATACGTGATCGTCGACTGGAGCGCGGCGAGCCAGCCGAAGACCGGGCGC
>DATLTH010000379.1:0-4145 GCA_035533695.1 Allostellaceae bacterium
GCGTGCGGTCCGGAGGGTTTGGAGCGCAAGCTATTTTGCCGCGGCGGCGGGAGCCGGCGCGGCCGTGCCGGCATGCTGATAGCCGGCATGCTGATAGAGGGCGCGCCGCTGGTCGCGCCATGCGGCGCGCTCGGCACGGTCCATCGTTCCGTCATGATCGGTGTCGATCCGGTCGAACCGCTTGCGGAAGCGGCGATCGCGATCGCCGGGGGCAAGGCCGGCGAGCCAGTCGTAATAGGCCTTGACCTGCTCGAGCCGGGTCCGGCGCGCTGCCGGCAGATCGCCGGCGGCAAGCTGCACGGCGAGTTCGCCGCGCCGCCGGTCGATGAAATTGTTCCGCCAGTCGCGATATTGTTCGAAACTGATCGTATCGTTGCTGGCGCCGGCGGGCGCCCGCTCCGCCGCCTCGCCCGGCAGCCACAGGGTCGCGGCAATCGCCGCGGCAGCGGCCAAAAGCGTCCATTGCATCTTTTTTATCCCGTCATAGTTGTGGTTAGGGCGAACAAACCAAGAATATAAGTCAATTTATGTCGAGTCAACGAAATATGTTCTGGTTTTGATCTGGCGCCGCCGTCCTCCAAGCGTCACGCGCTTGTCTCTTCGAACGCGAAATGGCACAAGCGGCCGGGGACGCGGGGGAGAGCCAAAAGCCGATGCCGGATTTTGCCATCGAAAAGCGCTGCGACGGGGTGGTATGCGGCATAGACGAGGCCGGGCGCGGCCCGCTGGCCGGCCCGGTCGTCGCAGCCGCGGTTGTCATCGACCGACGGCGCTTTCGTGGCGAACTGCGCGAGGTTCTCGACGACTCAAAGGCGCTCCGTCTCGCTGAGAGAGAAAATTGCTACTATGAGTTGTTAACCGGGAGCCGAACGGGGGCGGTCCGTATCGGCGTCGGGGCGGCGAGCGCGCACGAGATCGACCGGATCAACATTTTGCGGGCGAGCCTCGTCGCGATGCGACGGGCGGTGACGGCGCTGGGCCTCGTCCCCGACATCGCGCTGGTCGACGGCAATGTGGCGCCGCCCTTGCCGTGCCGGGTGCGTACCGTGGTCAGGGGCGACGCGCTGAGCTTCTCGATTGCCGCCGCTTCGGTCATCGCCAAGGTCACCCGCGACCGAATCATGCACGCACTGGCGCCGCGCTATCCCGGCTACGGCTGGGAAACCAATGTCGGGTACGCAACCGTCGAGCATCGCGACGGCATCCGCCGGCTCGGGGTGACACCGCACCATCGCCGCTCGTTCGCGCCGGTTCGCCTGGCGATTTCCGGGACGGGCGACCTGTTTGCGCGTTACGGAGGCGACGCGGCGGTCGCGACGAAGGATGCCTCCGCGCCGCAGAATTGACGCTGATGCCGGGCGCGCTCACAGTTTGCGGCGATGGCCAAGACCGGCGATACCGCGACCCTCTCGCGCGATGCAATCATCGAGGGCGATTGCCTGGCAGCACTGGCGCGGTTGCCGGCGGGGTCGGTCGATCTGGTGTTCGCCGACCCGCCCTACAATCTGCAACTCTCCGGCGATCTGCACCGGCCCGACAACAGCCGGGTCGACGGCGTCGAGGACGCGTGGGACAAGTTCGCCGACTTTGCCGAATACGACCGCTTCACCCGCGACTGGCTCGCCGCCTGCCGCCGGGTGCTGAAGCCCGCGGGCGCGCTGTGGGTCATCGGCACCTACCACAACATCTTCCGCATCGGCGCCGCGGTGCAGGATCTCGGCTTCTGGATCCTCAACGACGTGATCTGGCGCAAGACCAACCCGATGCCGAATTTCCGCGGCCGCCGCTTCACCAACGCGCACGAGACCTTGCTGTGGTGCGCCCATTCGCGCGAGACGCGCTATACCTTCAATTACGAGGCGATGAAGGCGCTGAACGACGAATTGCAGATGCGCAGCGACTGGCTCATTCCGCTGTGCAGCGGCCCCGAGCGGCAGCGCGACGCCGCCGGCAAAAAGGCGCATCCGACGCAGAAGCCGGAGGCGCTATTGCACCGGGTATTGCTCGCGTCGACCCGGCCGGGCGAAACAGTGCTCGACCCGTTTTTCGGCACCGGCACGACCGGCGCCGTCGCCAAGCGTCTCGGCCGACATTACATCGGCATCGAGCGCGACCCCGCCTATGTCGCAGTGGCCCGGCGGCGCATCGCGGCGGTGCGGCCGGCGCCGGCGGAGATGATTGCGCTCGAATCGCGGCGCGAAGCCCCGCGCATCCCGTTCGGCAATCTGGTCGAGCGCGGGCTGTTGCAACCGGGTGAGGTACTGGTCGACGCGAGCCGGCGATGGAGCGCACGGGTGCGCGCCGACGGCAGCGTCATCTCGGCCGAGCACCGCGGCTCCATTCATTTCGTCGGCGCCCAGCTGCAGGGCGCGCCGGCGTGCAACGGCTGGGCCTTCTGGCATGTCGAGCGGCGCGGCGAACTGATCGTGATCGACCGGCTGCGCCAGCAATTGCGCGGCGAGTTGGGATAGAAGGGCGTCGCGATGCCGGGAGGGAGCACGAACATGAAAGCGTCCGGCCTGCTGACCCTGCTTTTTCTCGCAGGCTGCAGCCCGCCGCCTTTGCCCGTTCTCGCCGGTGCACCGCTCCCGGCCGGGACGGCTCGGGGCATCGACATGCCGACCGATGCCCGCGACGTTGCGATGGAGCTCGGCGGCAGCCACCTCGATTTCGTCGCCCGGTACTACCGCGATCCGGCATCGCGCTGGCCCGCGCTGTCGGCGGATGAAGCCCGCACGGTCTCCGCAACGGGCAAAAAGCTGGTGGCGATCTGGGAGTCGCACTCGCATAACCCGGCCTATTTCTCTTATGGCTCCGGCTACGCCGACGCCCTGTCCGCCTACCGGCAGGCCAAGGCGGTCGGCCAGCCGCACGGCAGCGCGATCTACTTCGCAGTCGACTTCAACGCGCAGCAAGGCGACATTTTGGGGCCGGTCGACGCCTATTTTCGCGGCGTCTACAACGGGTTGATCGAGGCCGCCGGAGGCCACGTCCCGGACTACCGGGTCGGCGTCTACGGCTCCGGCGCGGTCTGCAGTTACCTCAAGCAAGCGCGCCTGGCGGCTTACACCTGGCTGTCGAACTCGACGGCGTGGGCGGGATACAACCGGTTCACCGACTGGAACATCCGCCAGGGCGGGCAATCGCTGCTGCTGTCGTTCAGCCAGGATTCGAACGAGGCGAGAGGCGATTATGGCGGTTTCAGCATTCCTGGCGGCTCGTCTCCCGATAATTTATCCGCCGAGGCGCAGCGCGCCCGGAGCGCGCCCACGCCGAAGCCGATCTCTCTGAACGGGACCCCCGATGCCTTATGACCGCAACAACGTCTTCGCCCGCATCCTGCGCGGCGAGTTGCCGTGCACCAAGGTCTACGAGGACGAGCATGTCCTCGCCTTTCGCGACATCAACCCGCAGGCGCCGGTCCATGTCGTCGTGATCCCGAAAGGCGAATACGTCTCGATCGACGATTTTTCGGCCAAGGCGTCGGCGTCCGAACAGGCCGCCTTGATCCGGGCGATCGGACTGATCGCGCACCAGGAGGAGGTCGCCGCGGGCGGCTACCGCATCCTGTCAAACCACGGCGAGGCGGCGCACCAGGAAGTGCCGCATTTTCACCTGCACCTGTTCGGCGGACGCGATCTGGGGCCCATGCTGCCCCGCCCGCGCTGACCCGTGCGCCGAACCTAATTGTGCACGGCCTGCCACACCTGGTCGGCGGCCGGCGGCAATTTGTCCATGTGCTTGAGGAACAGGGCGAGGGTCCAGATCTGCTGGTCGTTGAGGACCCCGGCCCAGAACGGCATGCCGGTCCAGCGGATGCCGTGCTTGATCTTCCAGAACGTCACGCCTTCGGGGTCGTCCTCGACGCCGTCCTTGGCCAATTGCGGCGGTTGCGGGTTAAGGCCCTGGGCCGGCGGCGAGGGCGGGCCGTCGGCTTTCGCCGTGCCGTGACAGATCGCGCAATGCTGTCCGAAAAGCTGGATGCCGGCGATCAGGTTGGCGTCATTGAGCGCAACCGGGTTGGGGCCCTTCGGCGCCTCGCGGGCCAGCGTCCCGCGCAGCGACGTCTTGGCGGCCCAGATCTCCAGCGGCAACGGCTTCGAGTCGCCGCCCGCCGGAATGAGGCCTTTGCTCACGATCAGGTA
>DATLTH010000380.1:0-12338 GCA_035533695.1 Allostellaceae bacterium
ACGCCGCCGCATCCGCACTGGCCGGGAGAGGCGCGCATCGCGGTCAATTTCGTGATCAATTTCGAGGAAGGCTCGGAATTGTCCCACCCGGAAGGCGACGGCGTCTCCGAAACCGGCCTCATCGAAAGCGCCAGCACCGACGCGGGCAACCGGCGCGACCTCGCCGCCGAAAGCATGTTCGAATACGGCGCGCGGGTCGGCTGGTGGCGACTCCATCGCATCTTCACCCGGTTCAAGCTGCCGGTGACATTGTTCGCCTGCGCCCGGGCCTTGGCCGCGAACCCGCCCGCCGCCGCCGCGATCGCCGCGACCGACTGGGACATCTGCGGCCACGGCTATCGCTGGATCAAGCATTACGAACTGGCGGAAGCCGAGGAGCGCGACCAGATCGCCCGCGCCGTCCAGCTGATCCGGGAAACGACCGGCAAGCCGACGCACGGCTGGTATTGCCGCTACGCGCCGTCCGAAAATACGCGGCGCCTCGTCGTCGAGAACGGCGGTTTCCTCTACGACAGCGACGCCTACAACGACGAACTGCCCTATTGGGTGCACGTCGGCGACAAGCCGCATCTGGTCATCCCCTATACGCTCGCGGCCAACGACGTCAAATTCGGCCGCGGCGTGTTCGGGCCGGGCGAGGATTTTTTCGCCTATCTGCGCGATACTTTCGATGTGTTGTACGAGGAAGGCGCCGACTGCCCGCGCCTGATGTCGATCGGATTGCATATGCGGATCACTGGCCATCCCGGACGCGCCCGGGCGCTCGTCCGCTTTATCGAGCATATCCAGCGGCACGACCGCGTCTGGGTGTGCCGGCGCGAAGACATCGCGCGGCATTGGATGGCGCGGTTTCCGATGCCTTAGCCGGCGGCCGGATGGCGGCGGACGATGAAGCCGGCAAAATCGAGTCCGCGGTCGCGCATCAGTTCGGCGAGGTTGTCACGGCGAACGGTCATGCTGGCGCCGTCGGCATGGATCACCCCACCCTCGCCGGCATGGATCAGCACGTGGCCGGGCAAATAGAGCAGGTCGCCGCGGCGTAGATCCGCTGCCGCGCCTGCCACCACCACCTCGCCGATCGCCTCGCGCTGCAGGTCGGTGTCGCGCGGCACGGCGATGCCGATGTCGCGAAAGGCGCATTGCACCAGCCCCGAGCAGTCGATGCCGAGAATGCTGCGGCCGCCCCACAGATAAGGCGCGCCGAGATAGAGGGCGGCGGCGGCGGCGATATCGGGCGAATGCGGCCGCGTTGACGACACGCAGGCGCCTGGCAGATAGACGCCGGTATCGAGCCTGACATACGCAGTGCCGCGCGTCGCAAGGCCGCTTTCCGTGACCACGAGCGCGGCATGACGCGGCAGAAAATCGACCGCGGGCGAGCGCAGATCGGGCGCCTCGTAGGCATAGGCGCCAAGCGCCGCGATGAAATGGGTCGCCGCCGGCGCACCGCCGGGCGCGATATGGGGTGCAGCGACATAGCCCACATACGAATCGAACAAGGATTGGCACCAGGCGTAGCCGCCATCTTCGTCGAAGACCAGCACCGCCTCGCCGTAATGGCAGAACGTGACGATCTCGGCCTGCCGATCGGGCGCACGCCGCATCGGCGCGCGGCCGATGACGATGCGCCCCGCGCGCCCGCCGACATAACGCGATGCCGCAACGACCCCGCGCAGCCGTTCGTCGGCAAGATCGGTGCGAAAAGCGTTGAGCCGCGGGTCGAGGCTCACTTTCTGTTCTCCTGCTGCGGCGCAGCCGACAAGAGCGCGACCCTCGCGGTGCCGGGGCGGGGTTAGCGCGTCTCCCGGGCGGCCGACCGCTGAGGCGTATTCGCCGCGGCGGCCGAAAGGAGGCCGACGATTTTTTCGGCGATCAACTCGTAGCCCGCGGCGGTGAAGTGGATGCCGTCGTCGCCGCGCAGCCGTTCGGTGACGCCGTCGCGGTCTTTGCCGTAGGCGATGTATCGACCCTGATCATCGGCGATGGCGGTCCATAGCGAGACGAATTGTACCCCGAATTTCGCCGCTTCCTCGGCATAGATGCCGTTGATGTAGCTCATGTCGTCGGAATAGGTGGCGCTGCGCGCGATCGGGTTGCCGCACCAGATCGTCTTGAGCTTGGCATTGGCGAGGATCGTGAAAATCTTGTCGGCCCGCGCCGCATAGGCCGCCCGCCACTCATCGGTGCGGAAATGATACGCATGATGCTCGTCGCGCATGTCGAGGCGGTCATTGGCCCCGAACATGACGATGGCAATATCGGCCTTGTCGCGCGACGCGAAGCGCTCGACCGGCCCCAGCCATTCGTCTTCGTCATGCACCAGCGCGGCGCCGGCATGGGTGCGGTTGAGCACCCGGTAGTGCGGATCTTCGACCAGCACCCGCTGCAACCCGCGCGCGAGCCCGGCCGCCTGGCTGTCGCCGAACACGACGATCGTCGTCTGCGGCGCCGGTTCGTCGGCATATGCCTCGCTGACGAGAAAGCCGAGGATGACGACCGGAACCGCCAATCGCGCTGCGAGCCGCAGCGCGGCGCCAAATCGACCATTCTTGCGCACCGTGTCCCGCCCCCGCGACCAGCACCCAACCGAAGCGCGAATAATGATGGGCCGGAAGCGGCGATGCAAACCGATTTGACGCAACCGTCCACCGCGTGCCGGTCGGCCGGCAGGGCCGGGGAGCGACAGTCGCGCGCTTGCCTGGACGCTTGTCTGGGCGCACGCCAGCCGATAGAACCGATTCGCCCATTTCAGCCGGTTTCCGACGGATGCCCCTCGCGACGAATGTTTGCCTCGCGCCGCCACGCGCAGCGGCCTAGCCGGAATGCTGTTCCCGACCTCGGGCTTTTTGTTGTTCTTTCTCGGTGTCGCCGCCGTGATGGCGGCGTTGGAGACGCGTTTCACGGCAAAGAAGGCCGTGCTGGTTGTCGCCAGCTATTACTTCTATGCGCAATGGGACTGGCGCTTCTGCTTTCTGCTCGCCTTCAGCACCGCCGTCAGCTACCTGGCCGGCCGGCTGATCGGCATCAGCGCAAACCGCGACCGGCAGCGCCTCGTCGTCGCGATCGCCGTTGCCCTTCACCTCGGGCTGCTCGGCATCTTCAAGTATCTCGATTTCTTTGTGCTCAGCGCCAACCGGCTCGCCCATCTGCTCGACTTGACGCATGAACTGCCGTTTTTCGAAGTTCTGCTGCCGGTCGGCATCTCGTTCTTCACGTTCCACGGCATTTCCTATGTCACCGACGTCTACCGCGGCGACGTCGCGGTGTGCCGCAACCCGCTCGACATGGCGCTTTACATGTCGTTTTTCCCGCAGCTCGTCGCCGGCCCGATCGTGCGCGCGGCCTATTTCCTGCCGCAGTTGGCGCAGCCCTCAACGGAGCCGATCCCGCTCGCCCCGGCCCTGCTGCTGATCCTCAGCGGCCTCTTCAAAAAGGTGGTGATCGCCAACTACCTGGCGAGCGGCCTCGTCGACCCGGTCTTTGCCGCGCCGACCAGCTACGGCGCGCCCGACCTGCTCTTCGCCGCTTATGGCTACGCGATCCAGATCTTCTGCGACTTCAGCGCCTACAGCGATATCGCGATCGCGCTGGCGGCCCTCTTGGGCTTTCGTTTTCCGGCCAATTTCAACCAGCCCTACCGGGCCGAGCGGCTGCGCGAATTCTGGCATCGCTGGCACATCACGCTGTCGACCTGGCTGCGCGACTATCTCTACAAGCCCTTGGGCGGCAACCGCCATGGCAGGCTCAAGACCTACCGCAACCTGATGATCACCATGCTGCTCGGCGGCCTGTGGCATGGCGCGGCCTGGAAATTCATCGCCTGGGGCGCGCTGCACGGCGGCGGGCTTGCGGTCGAACGCCTGCTCGAACCCTGGCTCGGGCGGCATTCGCAGAGCCGGGCCGCGCGGGTGATCGCGACATTGGTCGTGTTCCATTTCGTCTGCTTCGCCTGGATTTTTTTCCGGGCCGAGGATTTCGAGATCGCGCGGCTCTATCTCGCCGGGTTCGGCTCCGGTTGGGGTGACGGCGTGCAGCAGGCCGGGCCGTTCGTGGTGGCGCTGATCGCGCTCGGCATGGCCGGCCAGTACGTGCCCGACGCGCTGTTCGAGCGCACCGCCCTGGCGCTCGGCCATATGCCCGCCTGGGGCCTCGGCATGACCGCCGGCATCGCCGTCGCCGCGATCAACGCGCTCGGCCCCGAGGGCGTCGCGCCGTTCATCTATTTCCGGTTCTGAGCCGTGGTTGTCACCGAGAGCGAACCGACCCGAGGCGTCAACGCGGCGGTGAGCGCCGACGCGATCCCGCCGAGGCTGCGCCGCCATGGCGGCTCGCCGCGCCAGGTCCTCGTCCTGACGCTGGTCGGGACATTGGTGCTGGCGGTGTTCGCCGCGCCCGACCTTGCGTCCTGGCTCGATCGGATGGATGGCGGCCCGATCATCAAACCGTTGCAGCGCGCCGCCGCGGAGTGGGACGACGCGGTGGGTCGCCTCGGCCTCACCCGCCCGCACGAGATATTGCGCGCGGCGACGCGCCGCCTCCTCGACCTTGAATGGGGCGATCCCTCATAACCCGCCGCGATAATGCTGTAGGATGGGCTGAGCGCAGCGAAGCCCATCGCGTTGGGTCAGGCGCATGATGGGCTTCGCTGCGGCTCAGCCCATCCTACGAAACAGCCTGCCTAACGAGGAGATCGATGTGTTCCCGACCCTGACCGAAGAACAGCGCCAGTTCATCCACACCGTGCGCGAGCTGGCGCAGAGCGAGTTTCGCGAGCGTGCCCCGCGCTGGATGGACGGCACCTTCCCGTGGGACAACATGAAGCCGCTCGCCGAGCTGGGCGTCCTCGGCATGGCGGTGCCGGAGGAATATGGCGGGCTCGGGCTAGGGGTGTTCGATACCGCCCTCGTCCTCGAAGAGATCGCCAAGACCTGCTACGTGACGGCAATGGCGGTGTTGGGCGAAGTTGGCGTGCAGACCCGGATCATCGCGACCTACGCGCCCGAGGCGATCAAGCGCCGCATCTTGCCTTCGGTCGTCAGCGGCGAGTGCCTCTTGGCGATCTGCATGACCGAGCCCGACGCCGGCACCGATGTCGCCAACTACAAGACCAATACCGACCATGTCGGCAACCGCCTCCGCCTCAACGGCGTCAAGACGCTGATCAGCCGCGCCGAGGAGGCCGGCATGTTCGTCGTCTTCACCCGGGTCGACCGGAAGCCCGGGCGCGACGGCATCGGCTGCGTATTGGTCGAGAAAGGCACGCCCGGCTTCACCGTCACCGGCACCTATCACACGATGGGCGGCGAAAATCTGCACGAAATCCGCTTCGAGGATGTCGAGTTGCCGCCGGAAAACCTCGTCCTCGAAGACGGGTTCCGCAAATTATTGAACGCCTTCAACACCCAGCGTTGCCTGAACCCGAGCATTTCCCTGGGCCTCGCGGAAGGAGCGCTCGAAGAGGCGGTCAAATACGCCAAGGAGCGTACGGTGTTTGGCCGCGCGGTCGCGGATTTCCAGGGCATGCGCTGGAAGATCGCCGAGATGTACCGCGACATCGAGGCCAGCCGCTCGATCCTCTACCGCGCCTGCGCCTCGGCCGACCCGTTCCCCGACCCGCTATTGGCCGCCGCCGCCAAGGTAACCTGCAATGAGATGGCGCTGCGCGTCACCAGTGACGCCATCCAGGTGCATGGCGGCTACGGCTTCACCGAGGAATTCCCGGTCTCCCGCTTCTACCGCGGCGCCCGCTACGGGACACTCGGCGGCGGCACCACCGAGACCCTCAAAGACCTGATCGGCCGCCGCGTGCTGGCCGGTGTTGACCCAACCGACGGGATTTTGGGATTGGGCGCGTTTTGAGCCCGCAGGCGCACCGAACCAGCCCATAGGCCGGCAAAGGTGCTTGGCGATATCTTCAACTTGGCGGCTGCCATCCTCTGTACAATTGGGGCTGGCATCGGCGCGGTTGCAATGTTCCTGTCCGAACCCACATTGGTTAACGTGCTGGCAGGCGCAGGCTCGGCGATTGGCGTATTGGGCGGCATTGCCTGGATCGTTGCGGCAGCGATTGCGGTGAGGCAACGGCGATGACCAATCATGACTACTTGGTTCTCGGCATCGCAATCCTTTGGGTGCTTACCAATTTTTTTGGTGCAGCCTTCACGCTCCGGCGCGTCCATAAACGGGAGAAGCAGGCGCAGGAAAAGCGGTCATTTGCTCGCTTACCGAGGCTTCCTGCCCAATAGCTGATCTTATTACGTTTGCGATAGCGGGTGCGGATATGAAGGTCACCGGGCGTTGCCATTGCGGCAAGATCAGGTTTGAGGCGGAGATCGATCCGGCGCAGGTCAGGATATGCCACTGCACCGATTGCCAGACGCTGTCGGGGTCGGCGTTTCGCGTCAATGTCGCGAGCCTGCCCGGCACCTTCCGGCTGACGAGCGGTGCGCCGAAGAGCTACATCAAGACGACCGCCGACAGCGGCAACCACCGCGCGCACGGCTTTTGCCCGGATTGCGGCACGCCGCTCTGGGCGACGTCAACCGACGCCAACCCGTCTTCCTACGGCCTCAGGGTCGGCACGCTCGACTGCCGCGCCGACCTCAAGCCGTCGCGGCAGGGCTGGTTCCGCTCGGCCTTGCCATGGTCGCAGGATTTGAGCAGCGTCGCACAGGTCGACCGGCAGCCTTAGCGCGCCCTACTCCATCGGCATGCCGGCGTGGGTGTTGCGCGAATCGAGCGAGGTGAACTGGGTGGCGAGCGCGGGCATCGCCACTTCGGCGATCAATTCGGGCGTCCAGCCGCCGTTGTGGTGCACCATGCGCAGCGGGCGCATATGGCCGTAGAGCGAGAGTTCGGCGGCGCGCTGGTGGAACACCTGGCCGTTGACGTGCGCCGCCCCTTCGGAGGCGAGATAGACGCATAACGGCGCGATCGCATCGGCGCGCGAGCGCCGCAGCCGCTCTTCGCGCGCCGCCGCCGCCGCCGGGTCCTTCGGGGTCGGCACCGAGCGGGTCATGCGGGTGTCGGCCGACGGCGCGATGACGTTGGCGGTGATGCCGCGCGAGGCGTTTTCCATCGCGATGATGCGGGCCATCGCGACGACGCCCATCTTGGCCGAGCCGTAATTGACCTGGCCGATATTGCCCAAGAGCCCGGAGGTCGACGACACCAGGATCAGCCTTCCGTAATTCTGCTCGCGGAACAGGTTGATCGCCGCCCGGTTGACGTTGAAGTGCCCTGTTAAGTGTACGTCGATAACGGCTTGCCAATCCTCGGGAAACATGTTGTGGAACATCTTGTCGCGCAGGATGCCGGCGGCGTTGAACACGATGTGCAGCCCGCCGAACGCCTCGCGCGCCTGCGCCACCATCGCGAGGCAATCGTCGAACTTGGCGACCGAGCCGAAATTGGCGACCGCCTCGCCGCCCGCCGCCGTGATCTCGTCGGCGGTGACCTGCGCCGGCCTGGTGTCGCCGCCCTCGCCGGCGCCGCCGACCCCGGGATCGACGACGACGATCTTGGCGCCGTTCGCCGCCATCAATTTGGCCACCTCGGCGCCGACCCCGCGCGCCGCCCCGGTGCAAATTGCGACGCGTCCCTCCAGCATGCCCATCGTGGGTCCCTCTTCCATTCTCTGCGCCGACAGTTGAGCCGCGCGGCGGCGCGGTTGTCAATTCCGGCTAGGCATCCTGCCAGACCGGCTTGCGCTTTTGGAGGAAGGCGTCGATCCCTTCCGCGGCGTCGCGGGCGAGCATGTTGCGGGTCATCACCTCGGCGGCGTACTGGTATGCCTCCGCGAGGTCGAGCTCGGCCTGGCGATAGAACGCCTCCTTGCCGATCGCTACCGTCAGCGCAGATTTTGCCGCGATCTGCCGCGCCAGAGCCATCGTCGCGGCATCGAGCTCGGCCGGCGCGACGACCCGGTTGACCAGTCCCAGCGCCTTCGCGGTCGGCGCATCGACCAGTTCGCCGGTCAGCAGCATCTCCATCGCCGCCTTGCGCCCGACCGCACGGGTCAGCGCCACCATCGGGGTCGAGCAGAACAGGCCGATATTGACCCCCGGCGTGGCGAACTTCGCGTCTTCGGCGGCAACGGCGAGATCACAGGTGGCGACCAGCTGGCACCCCGCCGCGGTGGCAACGCCGTGCACCTCGGCGATGACCGGCTTCGGCAGCTGGACGATCTGCAGCATCAGCGCGCTGCACTGGGCGAAGACCCGCTGGTAGGCCGAGCGGCTCGGGTGGGCGCGCAGCTCGCGCAGATCGTGGCCGGCGCAGAATGCGGCTCCGGCGCCGGCAATCACGACAACGCGGCACCGCTTGTCGGCAGCCGCCCGGCCGAGCGCCTCGCTCAGTGCCGCCATCAACCCGAGCGACAAGGCGTTGCGCGCCGCCGGCCGGTTGAGGACGAGACGCAGCACCCCGTCCGCAAGACTTGCCAAGAGGACCGGCTCGTTGCCCGGAACATTCGCCACCGCACTCATCGCCGCCTCCAGCTCGCGCCGCCGCGCTCCTCGCAACGGCCGCGAATGTGTCATCGCCAGCGAAGCGACGCAATCTCCGCGGGCCGCCCACCCGAGCCGCGCCAGCGACGGTATTAGAATACCGTTTTGCCAACTCTATTGTTGTACAACGGTTTTCGCTTGACGGCGTCACACCGATTGCCTAAAACGAGGCACCCGCGATACCGCCGGCCACCGGCATATTTCGAGCCACCCCCGATGAAAACATTTTCCGCCAAGCCGTCAGACATCGACAAGAAGTGGCTATTGGTCGACGCCGAGGGGCTGGTGCTCGGCCGGCTCGCGACGCTGGTCGCGATGCGGCTGCGCGGCAAGCACAAGCCATCCTATACGCCGCACATGGATTGCGGCGACAACGTCGTCGTCGTCAACGCCGAGAAGGTCGCATTGACCGGCAACAAGCGCGCCGACAGCATCTTCTACTGGCACACCGGCTATCCCGGCGGGATCAAGGGGCGCAGCAAAGGCGCCATCCTCGCCGGCAAGCATCCCGAGCGGGTGATCGAGAAGGCGGTCGAACGGATGGTGCCGCGCGGGCCGCTCGGGCGGCGCGTCATGCGCAATCTGCGGGTCTACGCCGGCCCCGAACACCCGCATGCCGCGCAGAACCCGGAGCGGTTCGATATCGCCGCGATGAACCGCAAGAATGTGAGGACCTGACGATGTCCGACGACGACGCGCCGCGAGGGCGCCCGGGGGCGCCGCCCGCAGGACCGCGCGACACGGGGCAGACCTTTCAGGGGCTGGCGGGCCTGCGCCAGGCGATGGCCGGGGCGCGACCGGCGCCGACCGCGGCGGCGCCGCCGACGATGGCCGCCGTGCCGGTGGATGTGCAGCCGATCCGCGACGAACTCGGCCGCTCCTACGCCACCGGCAAGCGCAAGAACGCGGTCGCCCGCGTGTGGATCCGGCCCGGCAACGGCAAGATCGAGGTCAACGGGCGCGACAGCCCGGTGTATTTTGCGCGGCCCGTCCTGCGCATGCTGCTCAACCAGCCCTTCGTCGTCACCGATCGGCTCGGCCAGTTCGACGTGTGGTGCACGGTGACGGGCGGCGGCTTGTCGGGACAGGCCGGCGCGGTGCGGCACGGCATCAGCAAGGCATTGACCTATTACGAGCCCGGTCTGCGGCCGGTCCTCAAGCATGGCGGGTTTTTGACCCGCGACAGCCGCGTCGTCGAACGCAAGAAATACGGCAAGGCCAAGGCCCGCCGCAGCTTCCAGTTCTCGAAGCGGTAAGCGGCGAAGGCGTCGCGAACCGACCGGACAGGCTCGCCCGAACCTGACCCTCGGGCGACGCTCCCAGCCAACCCGGTACGAGCGGATGCAGCGCGATGCTGATGGGTTATGTGGACTTGGCCGATCGCGACCGCATCATCGGTTGGGCGGCCGACTCGGCCGCCCCGGACAAAATTCTGGTGGTCGCCATCGTGATCGACGGCCACGAAATAGGGCGGGCGCGGGCTGATCGACTACGCCCCGATCTGCGAGAAGCCGGAACGTACGGTGACGGCCGGCACGGCTTCGAGTTCGAGATCCGCTCACCTCTTGACCCCGCCGCCGAACATCACGTCGCGGTCCGCTTCGCCAATTCCGACACGGCCTTGACGCATGGTGTGTTCACGATCGCCCGGGGGGAAGACGCGGGCTTCAATCTCCCGGCAGGCTCAGTCGACCGGCGAGATCGACCGTCGCAGCGGCATGAATCCGCGACCGCTCGGCCACGGTATATCATACACGTCGGCCTGCCAAAAACCGGAACCAAGTACTTGCAAAGCGCGTTCTGGCGCCTTCGCAATCAGCTGCTGACCCACGGAATCTATTACCCGTCGGAATGGTGGCAACCCGGACCGGCGTTCGCCCATCATGCACTCGTGCAGGAGTTGAAACAGGTTCCTGATGACCGAATCGCCGATATCTTCTCCAAGTTGAACAATTGTGGAAAAAATATTGTTTTGCTGTCGTGCGAGAATTTTATAAATGTACCGGATCATGGCCTTGAGTATCTACGCGACCTGACCCAGGGGGCAGAGATTGATATCGTCTTTTACACGAGACGGTGGAGTGATTGGATTCCGTCGCAATGGCAGCAGGCGATCAAAGAAGGATCGGTTTGGACGTTGCCCGAGTGGTACGCATTTCTGATGTTGAACGCCGAACGCCATCCCGGCATCGATCAGGCGATCTTTATAGATAAATTTTCCCGAATCTTCGGCAGAGATCGGATAAAGCTGATATCCTACAGCACGCTGATGGATTATGAGATCGACATATTTAAACATTTCTGCCAGGAGATCCTATATCTTCCAGATCTACCGGAGATGAGCAACACAAGCAGCATCGTACATGGATCGATGGGTATATTTTTGACCGAGATGATACGCTGTTTGAATGCCAAGGAAATCCTGGATTCCAACAAAGCCGGCTATCATATCTACGGTACGTATGATAAGATACGCGATGATCCCGAGATTGTCGGCGATGTTCGGACCGTGTTTGACATAATGAGAGAGACGACAGCGACGATTTCGATTGATGATTATGCCGTATTTCTGAAAGATAGCTATTCACGTCTGAACGACTATCGCGACTTGTTGGTGAGTCCCGAGTATTGCGACCAGGTATTCAAACGAGAATGCCGAAGTTATCAGTTCGTCCGGTCCGATTATCTGATGCACGACGACGCTGTGGAGGCCATGCGACGCATTTCCAGGGCATTGCGGACGCGCATGCGACGCCCCGCGACGGCTGAACGCCAGGAGCGGCGGGCGTAGACATCGGCACCTGCGGAGGGGACCATGCGCTTTGCCATCGCGATACCGACCGACGCCGAATCGTGGCGGGTGGTGCGCCGCGCCGAGGAACTCGGCTTCAGCCGCGCCTGGTTCTACGACACCCAGATGCTGAGCGCCGACCCGTTCGTCGCGATGGCGGCGGCGGCCCTCAAAACGACAACGATCCGGCTCGGCACCGGCGTCTTGATCCCGTCGAACCGGATCGCGCCGGTTGCGGCCAACGCCTTTGCCTCGCTCAACAAGCTGGCGCCCGGCCGCATCGATTTCGGGGTCGGCACCGGGTTTACCGGGCGCCGCGCGATGGGTCTCGGCGCGATCAGGCTTGCCGACATGGAAGAATACATCCGCGCGGTGACGGCATTGTTGCGTGAGGAGACGATCACGGCCGAGTTCGAGGGCAAAGAGCGGCTCATTCGCCTGCTGAACCCCGAATTGGGACTGATCAACACCAGCGACCCGATCGGCCTCTATGTCGCCGCCTCGGGGCCGCGGGCCCGTCAGATGACGGCGAAGCTCGGCGCCGGCTGGATCAACACGACCGCCGATGTTGCCGGCGGCGTCGCCGCACTCGACGAGATGCGCGGGCTGTGGGCGGCGGCCGGGCACGATCGCGAGGCGCTCGACGCGGTGGTGCTGACGGGCGGCGTCGTGCTCGACGACCACGAACCGGCGGATTCGCCGCGCGCGGTGGCGCAAGCCGGGCCGCGCGCCGCGATGCTGCTGCACCGCGCCGCCGACGCTGCATTGATGGGCTGGCCGGCGATTGCGGCGATGCCGCCCTCCGTCGCCGACGCGGTCGCCGGCTATGTCGAGCTGGCCCGCGGATTCGGTCCGCAGGGCGCGCATTACCTGCAGAACCACCGCGGCCACCTGATGTTCGTCAAACCCGAGGAGCGGCCGTTCGTGACCGCCGATCTGATCCGGCTGACGACCTTTGCCGCGACCGAACGCGAGCTGAAAACCCGGATCGCCGCGCTGGCGGCCGCCGGCTACAGCGAGATCGCGATCCAGATCGTGCC
>DATLTH010000381.1:0-5900 GCA_035533695.1 Allostellaceae bacterium
CCGGCTCTACACCGAGGTGCTGACCCAGACATTGCGCGGCCGCTCGCGCGCATTGCACGAATTTCTCGATCTGTTGTCGCATCGCGTCGTCGCGATGTTCGCCGGCGCCGGGATCAAGTATCGCCTCAACCGCTCGGCCGAGGCGGCGGTCACGACCGGCCACCCGGAAGACGACCGGGTTGCCGAAGCATTGCTCGCCTTTGGCGGCTTTGCCACGCCACATCTGGTGCCGCGCCTTGCCGTCGGCGTCGAGCCGCTGCTGCATTATTCCGGCTTCTTCGCCGGCCGCCCGCGCTCGGCCGAGCGGCTGACCGCGCTCGTGTCCGATTGGCTCGGCCGTAAGGTCGAGGTCGTGCAATTCGCCGGTGCATGGTTGCCATTGCCGCCCGACCAGTGCACCTCGCTGGCCCGGGGGCGCCGTCCGGGGGCATGGAACCGGCTCGGCGTCGACGCCGCTGCCGGGGTGCGCGCCTGGGACCCGCAGGCGCGCATCATCCTGCGCATCGGGCCGCTCGATTATCGCAGCTTTGCCGCGCTGTTGCCGGACCATTCGGGGCTGCAGCGTCTGGTGTCGCTCGTTCGCGCCTTTCTTGGCTACGAGATCGGGTTTGCGGTGAACCCGGTGCTGGCCGGCCCCGAAGTACCGCCGCTGCGCCTCGACCGCGACGCCGATCCGGCGCCGCGGCTCGGCTGGAACACCTGGATGCCGGCGCCGGTGTCGCCGGTGGCGGGTATCGCTCGCCGCGACGCCGACGAGGCGGTGTTCGAAGCCGAGATCGTCGAGGCCGAGGAACTCGCCGGACGCGGCCGATGACGGCGGTCGCGGCCGATTGGGGCGGCGGCTACGTCACCGACATCGCCTATCTGCCCGGCTATTACCGCCACCAATCGCCGCTTCATCTCAACCTGGCGTGCCTGCTCGGCGGGGTGGCCGGCGTCGACATCGGGCCCGACACCGCTCTGTCATACCTCGAACTCGGCTGCGGCCAGGGCTTTGGCGCGCTGATGCTCGCCGCCTGCAACCCGCATTGGCGGGTCTGCGGGGTCGATTTCAACCCCGCTCACATCGCCGCTTCCCGCGCCCTCGCCGCCGAAGCCGGCATCGCCAACGCGCAATTTCTCGAAGCCGATCTCGCAATTATCGCCGACAGCCCGGTCTGGCAAGCGCTGCCGGACGCCGATGTCGTGACGTTGCACGGGCTGTGGAGTTGGGTTGGCGACAGGGCCCGCGCCGGGATCGTCCGCCTGCTCGGCGACAAGCTGCGGCCGGGCGGCATCGCCTATGTCAGCTATAACGCGCTGCCCGGCTGGCAGGGCGCGATCGGCATGCAGCGGCTGTTGCTCGAAGCCGGAGCGCGGGCGGGCGGTCGCAGCGACCGCCAGGTTGCCGCCGGATGGGAACTCGTCCGTGCGCTCGCCGCGGCCAACGCGCCGCACCTGCAGGGTAGCGGCTTCGTCCAGTCCCTGACCCGACATGCCGAGCACGCGCCGCCCGCCTATCTGGCGCACGAATACCTGAATGCGAGCTGGCGCCCGTGCTTTCACGCGGATGTCGTGGAGGCGCTTGCCGCGGCGAAGCTCGATTGGGTCGCGTCCGCCCAGCTGCTCGAAAACTTCACCTCGCTGATGCTCGACGAGGCGGCGCGGGCGGCGGCTGCCGGGTATGACGACCCGGTCATGCGCGAATTGATCAAGGACCTGTTCCTGACCCGCGTCCTGCGCGAGGACGTGTTCGTGCGCGGCGCCCGACGCCTCGGCAATGCCGAGCGCGATGCCGCGCTCGCCGAGGCGATGCTTGCCTTGTCATGCGCCGAGGCGCAATTCGCCTGGGAAGTCGAGGTTCCGGCCGGGCAGGCGACGTTCGGGCGTGATTTTTTCGGCCCGATCGTCGCCGCCCTCGCGCAAGCGCCGCGCCGCGTCGGCGACCTCCTCGCCCTGCCCAACCTGCCGCGCCGCGACAATCCGGGCGAACTCGTCGGCATGCTGGTCGGCAGCCATCAGGCGTTGCCGGTGGTCGGGCCGCCCGCCGCGCCCGATGATCGGGTGCGGCGGCTCAACCGCGCCGCCGCAAAGCGGTTCGTCCGGCCGGGCAACCTCGACATCGGGATGGCGCTGGCTGCCTCCGGCACCGGCGCGCCGCTCCCTTGCGCGATGCTCGATTTGTTCATCGCCGACCGCCTGCTGGCCGACCCCGCGCCCGATCCCGCCCTGTGGGCCCGAGAGCTTGGCGCGGCGCAGCCGGCGAGCGAGCAGGACAGGTTGCGCGCGTTCATCGACCGCGCGGTCAGCGAACGGGCGCCCATATGGCGCCGCCTCGGTGTCCTGCCGAGTGCGGCTCCGGCATCATGATTCTGCCGGGCCGGCTCGTGCTATAACCTGGGCCCGGCGTCATTCCAGGATCCGACTATGATTCCAGGTCGGTACATCGCGGGTGAGGCGGCATGAAAGCGGGCCGTCGCCTTGCCGCGATCCTGGCGGCCGACGTTGTCGGCTATTCACGCATGATGGGAGCGGACGAGGAGGGGACGCTGGCACGTCTCAAGTCCCTGCGCCGCGCCCTCATTGATCCCAGGATCGCCGAGCACCGCGGCCGCATCGTCAAGACGATGGGCGACGGCCTCTTGGTGGAATTCGCCAGCGTCGTCGACGCGTTGCGCTGCGCCGACGAGGTCCAGCGCGCGATGGCCAATGCCTACGCCGGTCTGCCGCCGGAGCGGCGCATCGTCTTTCGCATCGGCATCCACCAGGGCGATGTGGTGTTCGAGAATGGCGACATCTTCGGCGATGGGGTCAATATTGCCGCCCGCCTCGAGGGCATCGCCGACCCCGGCGGCATCTGCGTGTCGAGCCGGGTTCAGGAGGATGCCGCGGGGAAACTAGGCCTGACCTTCGACGATATGGGCGAGCAGACCCTCAAGAACATCCAGCGGCCGGTGCGGGCCTATCGGGTGCGTCCGGCTGTCAGCCATCCGAGTGCCAGTGAACGAACGGTGGTGGGGCCGATCGGCGCCCGCAGCACGGGCGGCAGTGGCGGCAGCGCTCGCAGCGTTGCGGGCAGCGTCGCCGGGGGCCGGGTTTCGGGCACGCTGCGGCCGGGCCTCGTGCTCGGCCATACCTACCGGATCGAAGCGCTGCTGGGCCAGGGCGCGCTGGGCGACATGTACCGGGCAACGCATGTCGAGCTCGGCACGGTGCACGCGGTCAAGCTGATTTCGCCAGCCCTCGGCAGCGATCCGAAGGTGGTTCAGCTGCTGGTCGAGGAGGCGCGCAAGCTGGCGCGGGTTCGCAACGATGCGATCGTCAACTACGAGGGTCTGTTCCGCGACGAAGAGGGGTTGCGCTACCTGGTGACGGAGTTTGTCGAGGGGCCGTCGCTGTCGACGGTTCTTGCCGGGCGCCGGCTCGAACCGGACGAGGTTTTGCGGCTGCGCGATCGGCTCGCCGAGGGTCTCGCCGCGGTCCACGCCCAGGGCATCGTCCATCGCGATATTTGCCCCGACAATATCATCCTGCCCGACGGCGATGCCGGCCGCGCCAAGCTGACCGAATTCGGCTTTGCCACGACCGGGCAGGCGCGCGATTCGACCGTGATCGGGATCAACCTGGCGGCGCGGCATGCGTTTGCATCGCCCGAACAGCTTGGTCTGTTCGGCGGGCATACCGACTCGCGCTCGGACATCTACAGCCTCGGCCTGGTATTGGCGGCGGCGGCGCTCGGCTTCGGCAGAACGCTCGACATGGGAAGCAACCCGGCATCGGCGATCGCCGCGCGCCAGAAGCCCCCCGATCTCTCCGCCTTGCCGGCGTCGCTGCGGCCGGTCATTGCGCCGATGCTGATGCCGCGGCCGGAAGACCGGCCGGCATCGGCGCGCGCCCTGGTCGAAGGAGCCGCGCCGCCACGCTCGGTTCCTTCCGCGCCGGCGATGCGGCGCTGGTTCTTTGTCGCGGGCGGGGGCGGCATCGCGCTGCTCATGGTCGGGACCCTCGTTCTGGCGCTGCTCCGCATCAACCCGCTGGCAACGCTGAGCGGCGGCGAGTTGCGGGCGCGGCTGGCGACGGCAACCGAGGGCTACGCCTGCGCCGCGGTCAACTACACGCTGGCCCCCGACCGCTCGGTTCGCCTCTCGGGTCATGTCGTCACGCGCCAGGATCTCGCTCGGCTGCGCCGCGAGACCGCGGCGATCCCGGGCATCGCTGCACTCGATTTTACGGTCGACCTGATGCCGCACCCGCTGTGCGACGCAGTCGCCGCGCTGAGTTCGTTGTCTTCGGTTCCCGACGGTGCGGTGCTTGGCTTTGCCGCGAACGCCGGCACGATTTATGTCGGCGCCCGGCCCGCGCTCGATGTGCGGGCCCCCGGCTTTGACAGCTATCTCTACATCGACTACTTCGACAGCGGCAGCGGACAGGTTCTTCATCTTTTTCCGAATGACCGCGACCGCTTCAACCTGCGCCCCTGGCGCAATCATTTTGTCCTTTTCAAATCGGGCCTATGGACGCTCTGCGGCAATGCCGGGCGACAGCTGATAACGATGGTCGCTGCGGCCCGGCCGCTGTTCCCCTCGCGGCGCCCCGACGTCGAGGTCGCGCAGGGTTATATCGCGAGCCTGGGCGAGGCGCTGAAAACGATCCCGCAGGCGAAGCGCGCCGCATCCTTGCTGTTCTTCGACCTGCACGACGCTCCGCCCTGGATCAACCGGGACTTGGCATGCCCCGGCGGATGATCGGTGAAGCAATCGCGGGCCGCGGCAAATTCGCCCGATGGATCGCAGCCGCGGTGCTGGCCCTTGCTGTCGTTCCGGGCATGCCCGCGTTGGCCTGGGCCGATGCGGCGGCGGGGAGCGCAGCCTTCGACAAGGGCGATTATGAGCGCGCCCAGGCGGAATGGGCGAGCGTCGCCGAGCGCGGCGACCCCGACGCGGAATTCGGTCTCGGCATGCTGTACGAACGCGGCGACAGCGACTTGAAGCAGGACTACAAAGAAGCCGATCACTGGTACGAAAAGGCGGCCGAGCACGGCAATATCGGAGCGGAATATCGGTTGGCGCTGATCTTTGCTGCGGGCAGCGACGATTTCCCCGCCGATCTCGTCGAGGCCTATAAATGGATTCTGCTCGCGTCCGACAAAGGCCTCGCGATCGACGTGAAGTCTCAGCTCGAGGCGGTCCTCGACCGCAATCAGCGGACGGAGGCGGAGAAGCGGGCGGCGGCATGGAAGAAGGCCCATGCCGAGCCTGCCGCCGCGGCATCGCCATCCGTCCCGCCATCCCTCCCGCCACCGCGCGCCTCGGTCGCCGCCCCGACAACCGCCGCGAAGGCGGGCGGCTGCCCCGGCTGGCCGTTCCCGACATTGCCGTGCACCGAGCAGTTCCCGGCATTGGGGGGAGCGCCCGCCCCACGCCCAACCGCCCCACGCCCAACGCCGGCGCCGCGACCGCCGGCGTCGAATTGATGCAGCGGCGATTGAAAGCCGGTTGGCGCGGGCGTATTTCTTGATCGATCATCCCGATCCGATTGCCGGCCGATGCCCGTGCTTCCCCCGATCGATCGCCGCCACATTCTGCTTGGTGCCATCGCCGCCGCCGGTCTGCGCAGCATGCCGGCGTGGGCCGAGGCCAACCCCCCCACTTGCACCTGGCCGCCACCCGATTGGATCGAACATCACAGCTTTCCCTCCCGGCGCTGGGTGAAGATTGTTTTTGTTCATACCGGCGAACGGTTCGATAATTTATATATGGAAGATGGACAATATATTGTTCCGGCGGTTCAACAGTTTTCTCACGTCTGCCGGGACTTCCGCGAAAACAAATGGCAAATGCTTAATCCGTATCTCATGGATTTTCTTTTTGTTCTGCACTGGAAATATTGCAAAGACGAAATCAGCATCCTCAGCGGCTTTC
>DATLTH010000382.1:0-6683 GCA_035533695.1 Allostellaceae bacterium
GATATCAACCCCGAACCGGAGTCCTGCCCGATGCCTTACTTCCCGCCGCCGTATCCCGCATGGCGCCGCGGCGACCCCGCCGCGCTCGGTCTCGACGCCGGCGGGATCGCCGCCGCGGCGCAGTTTGCCGCCGAGCACGAGACGCCATGGCGGCGCGACCTCGCCTATATGGTGACGCACGATTTCGGCGAAGAGCCGCCGTGGAACGAGGCACTCGGCCCCGTGCGCCCGCGCGGCGGCCCGAACGGCCTGGTCTTGCGTCGCGGCCAAATCGTCGCGGAATGGGGCGATACCGGGCAGATCGACATGACCTTCAGCGTCGCCAAGAGCTATCTGTCGATCCTCGCCGGCCTCGCCGTTGACCGCGGCCTGATCCGCGATGTCGACGAGCCGGTCTGTCGCACGCCCAATGTCGACTGGGGCGAGGATGGCGGTTTCGCGCCGCCGCACAACCACCGCATCACCTGGCATCACCTGTTGCAGCAGACCTCGGAATGGGAAGGCGAGCTGTGGGGCAAGCCCGACCTGATCGACCGCCACCGCAGCGTCGGCGGGCGCCCGGCATCGGGCCGCAAAGGGACGCACCGCGATCTCCAGGCACCGGGGAATTTCTGGGAATACAACGACGTCCGCGTCAACCGGCTGAGCCTGGCTCTGCTGCGCCTCTGGCGGCGGCCGCTGCCGCTGGTGTTCCGCGAACTGGTCATGCAGCCGATCGGCGCCTCGCCCGACTGGGAATGGCACGGCTACCGCAACTCCTGGGTCGAGATCGACGGCGAGCGGATGCAATCGGTGTCGGGCGGGTCGCACTGGGGCGGCGGGGTGTTCATCCACGCCCGCGACCAGGCGCGGATCGGCCTCTTGCTGCTGCGCGGCGGCGCATGGGGCGCCCGGCGCATCCTGTCGGCCGAATGGATCGCGCGCATGCGCAAGCCGTGCCCACTCTACCCGCGATACGGTTATCTGTGGTGGCTCAACACCGGCCGCGCGCTCTACCCGGGCGCATCCGAGGCGAGCTATTGCGCGAGCGGCGCCGGCGGCAATTTGACCTGGATCGACCCCGACAACGACATTGTCGCGGTGATGCGCTGGATCGCGCCGGCCTCGCGCGACGAATTCATGCGGCTTGTCACCGGCGCCATCCGATCGTAAGCCAACGTCAGCCCGGCGCCGCGATCGCCTGCTGCCCGCCCATGTAGGGCCGCAACAATTCGGGGATCGCGACCGAGCCGTCATCCTGCTGGTAGTTTTCGAGGATCGCGATCAGCGTGCGGCCGACCGCGAGGCCCGAGCCGTTGAGGGTATGCACCGGCTGCGTCCCCTTGCCGCCGGCCGGACGATAGCGCGCCCTCATGCGCGTTGCCTGGAACGGCCCGCAATTCGAGCAGCTGGAAATCTCGCGATAGGTGTCCTGGCTGGGCAGCCAGACCTCGATGTCATAGGTCTTGCGCGCCGCGAACCCCATGTCGCCGGTCGACAACAGCACGACCCGGTAGGCGAGGCCGAGGCGCTGCAAGACCGCCTCGGCGCAGCCGGTCATCCGCTCGTGTTCGGCCTCGGAATCCTCGGGACGGGTGACTGATACCAGCTCGACCTTGTTGAACTGGTGCATGCGGATCATGCCGCGGGTGTCGCGCCCGGCGGCGCCGGCCTCCGAGCGGAAGCACGGGGTCCACGCGGTGAAGCGCAGCGGCAGCACGCCCTCGTCGAGGATTTCGCCGGCCACCAAATTGGTCAGCGGCATCTCGGCGGTCGGGATCAGCCACAACCCTTCGCGGGTCTGGAACATGTCCTCGGCCGCTTTCGGCAGGTTGCCGGTGCCGTAGGCGGTCTCCTCGCGCACCAGCAAGGGCGGCGCCACCTCGGTATAGCCGAACTCCTGCGTGTGCAGATCGAGCATGAACTGGGCGATCGCCCGTTCGAGCCGGGCCAGCGCGCCTTTCAGCACGACAAAGCGCGAACCCGACAGGCGAGCGGCGCGGGCAAAATCCATCAGCCCGAGCCGCTCGCCGATCGCCTCGTGCGAACGCGGCGCGAAATTGAAGCGCGGCGGCTCGCCGACCCGGCGCAATTCGCGGTTGGCGCTCTCGTCCGGGCCGTCCGGCACGTCCGAGGCCGGCAGGTTCGGCAGGCTCGCCAGCAACTCGTCGATGTACTTGCGCAATTCGGCTGCCCTGGTGGCGGCGGCGGCCTCAAACGCCTCGCGGCGGGCGATCTGGATCAGCAATTCATCGATTGCCTCGCCGCGCTTCTTCGCGGCGCCGACCTCGCGCGACAGGCGGTTGCGCGTCGCCTGTGCTTCCTGGGCAGAAGTCTCGAGCGCCCGCCATTCCTTGTCGAGCGCCAGCACCTCAGCGGCGCGCGGCGCTAGGAAGCGGCGGACAAGGCCGCGGTCGAATTCCTCCGGGTTCTCCCGGATCCATCGTACGTCGTGCATGTCTCGATGCCGGCAATATGAAAACTCGCCCTCCCGGCGCAGGCCGGGACCCATCTGTCAACTAACTCGAAGACGGCTCGATGGGTCCCGGCCTGCGCCGGGATGGCGATGCAAATAATAGATCAGCGAGCAATGCGCCAGCCGCTTACGCCCCGGCAGCCGGATCGCCGCCGCCGGCCAGATCGGCTTCCGCCTCGGCCTCGCGCTTGGCGCGCCCCTTCTCGATCATGCGGCAGGCGATGATCGAGACCTCGTACAAGAGCACCAATGGCACGGCAAGACAGGTCTGGCTGACGATGTCGGGCGGGGTCAAGACGGCGGCGACCGCAAACAGGCCGACGATCGCATAGCGCCGTTTCGAGGCAAGCCCGGCGGCGCTGACCAGCCCGACCCTCGCCATCAGGGTCAGCAATACCGGCAGCTGAAAGGCGACCCCGAATCCGAACAGCAATGTCATCACCAAGGACAGGTATTCGTTGACCTTGGGCTCCGAGACGATCGGCAAGACGCCGGGGCCGCCGGGCGTCTCGAAGCTGAGGAAAAACCGGAACGCCGTCGGGATCACGACAAAATACGCCAGCGAAGCGCCGAGGATGAACAGGATCGGGGTGGCGCACAGATAGGGCAGAAAGGCGCGCCGCTCGGTCTTGTAGAGGCCGGGCGCGACGAATTTCCACACCTGGATCGCAATGATCGGAAAGGACAGGCAGAGCGCCGCCCAGAACGACACTTTGACATAGGTGAAGAAGGCTTCGGTCAGGCCGGTGAAGATCATCTTGCGATCGGCTTCGCCGGCATAGATCTGGGCCAGCGGGTGCGCCAGGATACGATAGATCGTCACCTTGAACTGGTAGCAGACGATGAACGTGACGAGGATCGCGGCGAACGACCACAACAGCCGGTTGCGCAATTCGGCCAGGTGCGCGAGCAGCGGCATCCGCCCCGCTTCAAGCTCGTCGTCCGGCTCGTCTTTGTCTTTGTCGTCGTCGGCCATCGTCAACCGCTAGTACCCGGCATCACTGGAGTGCAAATCGCATGCGCGAAGCAGTTCCTCCCCCGCGAGGCGGGGGAGGAACGGTGGAGCGTGATGCGGGTTCATTGATTCCATCCGCTACGGTGCCGGCGGCCGCGGCATCGGGGCCGGCTCGGGCGGCTCGGCGGCATGCTCGGCCGGTTCGGGGATGGCGTTGGCAGGTTCTGCCGCTTCCGGCGCCTTCTCGGCCGCGACCGTCTCCTGCGCCAACGGGGTTTCCGTCGGAGCCGGCAGGGCCGCGTAGGGTTCCGCGGTTACGGGCTTTGGTCCCTCCGCCTCCTCGAAATAATCGGGCAACTCGGGCGGTTTGATGCTCTGGGCGAGGCTGTGATCCGGATCGATCGCCTCGCGAAGCTCCTTCTCGACATCGAACTCGGTCGCCTTTTTCAAGTCGTCGCGCACCTCGTCGAGCTCGGCCTCGCGGATCATCTGATCGATGCTGCTCTGAAACTCGCGCGACAGGGTGCGCGCCTTGCGCACCCAGAACCCGGCGATGCGCAGGGCGCGCGGCAGGTCTTTCGGCCCGATCACGACAAGCGCGACGGCACCGATCAGCAACAGTTCCGGCCAGCCGATGTCGAACAGCATGGCGCTATGGGCTAGGGGGCACGGGGATGGCCGCGCCGGCATTTGGGTGATCGGAAAACAGCATCGAATGGCTCCGCACGGCGCGCGATAATCTCAGATCGGCGGGCGAGCGGCAATCGCCCGCGCCATGTCGCGGCGATCCCCCGGTTGGCTCAATCCTCGAACTCGCCCGGCAGCTTCTCCTGAGCGTCGTCAGCCAGCATGTCGCCGAGCACCGCCGGTCCGATATCGAGCAGGCCCGCGGCACGCAGCTCATCGATCCCGGGCAGCTCGCCCAGCGCACCAAGCCCGAAATATGCCAGAAACGCCGGCGTCGTGACCCAGTTGAGCGGGCGTCCCGGCCCCTCGCGGCGCCCCCTCGGCCGCACCCAGCCGGCCTCCATCAGCCGGTCCAATGTGCCGCGCGCCAACGCGACGCCGCGGATCGCCTCAATCTCGGCGCGGGTGACCGGCTGGTGATAGGCGACAATCGCCAAGGTCTCGACCGCGGCGCGCGACAATTTGCGCGACACGACCCGCTCGCTTTTCAGCGCCGCAGCAAGGTCCGGCGCCGTGCGGAAGGTCCAGCCGCCGGCGAGGCGCACCAGGTTCACCCCACGCCCGGCGTAGTCCTCGGCGAGCTCGCGCAACAGCGCCGAAACGTCGCTCCCCTCGTCGAGCCTGCGGGCCAGCTCGTCGTCGCCGAGCGGTTCCGCCGCGGCAAACAGCAATGCTTCGAGGAAGCGCAGCCGATCCTGCCGCTCGCCGTCGCTCATGCCCGCTCGCCCAGCGTTGGCGCCGGGCTGCGCAGATAGATCGGCCCGAAGGCGCGGTCCTGGCGCAATTCGATCTGCCCGGTGCGGGCCAATTCCAGGCTCGCCGCGAAGGTGGCAGCCAGGGCCGAGCGGCGCACCACGGCGCCCTGCAATTCGGCCGGCAGAAACACCGCCAGCTCGCGCCACTCCGGCACCTGCCCGACAAATTGGCCGAGGCGGCGCAGCGCGTCGTCGAGCGAATGGTACTCGGTGCGATCGATGGTCAGCACCTGCGTGTGCCGGCGGCGGTGGCCCGCACCGTAAGCGGCGAGCAGCTCGTAAAGGCTCAGCTCGTAGGCCGGCCGGTCGACCACCGGCAGCCCGTCCGGGCGGCCGCGCGCGAATACGTCGCGGCCGAGCAAGGGGCGCGCCATCAGCGCTTCGCCCGCGCGCTGCATCGCCGCCAGGAGGCGCAGGCGATGGGCCAACGCCGCCGCCAGCTCTTCTCCGCTCGGCCCGTCATCCGGCGCCGGCGGCTCGGGCAGTAAGAGGCGGGATTTGAGATAGGCGAGCCACGCCGCCATGACGAGATAATCGGCGGCGATTTCGAGCCGCAGGTGCCGCTGCGCCGCGATAAACGCCAGATATTGGTCGGCCAATGCCAGGATCGACAATTTGGCGAGATCGACCTTCTGTTCGCGCGCCAGCGAGAGCAAGAGGTCGATCGGCCCTTCATAGCCGTCGAGATCGAGAACCAGCGCCGGGCCTTCGTCCGCCGGTGAACGATCGGCGCTCAACCGCCCTGCCCCGTCACGAACAGCACCGAGCGGATCAGCGCGTCGGTCGGCGCGCCGATCAGCCATCCGAGCAGGCTGAAGCCAAGCCCGCTGTGAGCGCCGACATAGGAGACGACAAAAATCGACAACAGGATCAGCATCCCGTACGGCTCGACGCGGGCGAGCGGACGCGCCAGGAACCGCGGCAACAGGCCGACCGCGACGCGGCCACCGTCCAAGGGCGGGAACGGCAGCATGTTGAAGACGCACAGGACCGCGTTGAGCTGAACCGAATGAACGAGATTTTCCGCCGCCCAGCGCGAAGCGCTCGCCGGCATCCAATCGACGCCGTAGAACAGCAGGGACGAGACGATCGCCAGCAGGATGTTGGTTGCCGGGCCGGCCGCCGCGACCAGGACGGTATCCCAGCGGGGGTGGCGCAGGCGGCCGAAATTGACCGGCACCGGCTTGGCGTACCCGAACAGGAAGCCGGTCCCCGATATCAGCAGCAATGCCGGCAACAACACCGTGCCGAACGGGTCGACATGCTTCAGCGGGTTCAACGTCAGGCGTCCGGCCCGCTCGGCGGTGTCGTCGCCGAACTGGTAGGCGACGAGCCCATGCGCCGCCTCGTGAAACGTCACGGCAAAGATGACCGGCAGAATCCAGGTGGTCGCCGACTGCATTTGCGCTGCGAATTGCGGGTTCATGCGCGCGCGCGGCCTTCCGCCAGCGCCATCAGCTCGGCGAAACGCCGCTCGGCATCGACCCGGTCGAATTGCGCCGATCGCCCCACTCGCAATGCCTCGCCGCGGGCGATCCGCGCCGCCGTCGGCGGCGAGATCGGCGGTGCGGTCTCGGCAATTTCGGTCATTTCAGGCAACATCCCGCTACAATGAAGGACGAGATCGCAGCCGGCATCGAGGGCGCGGCTTGTGCGCTCGGCGAGCGTGCCCTGAAGCGCCCCCATCGAAATGTCGTCCGAGAGCAGGACGCCGTCGAACCCGATCTCTCCGCGGATAATGGTGTCGATGACCCGCCGGGAAAAGGTCGCCGGCGCGCGATCGTCGATCGCCGCATAGACGATATGCGCGGTCATCGCCCATGGCATCGCC
>DATLTH010000383.1:0-2811 GCA_035533695.1 Allostellaceae bacterium
GCACCAACGATCCATTCTCCAAGATCGGCAAGACGCAAGTGTCCGTCGATGTGGCGAGCGTGATTCGCGCCTCGGACAACAGCTTCCGCGTCGAGTGGGTCGAGCGCCGCTATGTCGACGACGCGCTCACCGCCACGGAACGCTGGAGCGCCATCCTCACCATCGTCGTGCAGACGCCGACCGACGCCGATCGGCTGAAGAAAAATCCGCTGGGCGTCTATGTCCACGCCCTCAACTGGTCAAAGGAGCTCGGCTGATGCGCCTCGCCACGTTTTCAACCCTATTGCTTATGTCCGTCTCGCTCGGCGCATGCGCAACCGCCTGGAAGCCGCCGGAGATCAGCTACGACAACACACCGAAGCCGGCGGTGCTTCAGCCCGATCCACCCAAGCCCGTGCAGATCGTCGAGCTACCGAAACCGCTGCCTCTCCCGGGGCAGCTCAAGCCGATTCCGGCCGGCCGGACCGCACCGCCCGAGGCAGCCGATCCCCACGCGCGTGTCGAACAGGCAAATGGCGCGGCCCGGATCCAGCCGACCCGGGCGGGCTATCTCAACGCCATCCAGGTCTATCCTTTTTCCGATGGCGCGCTCTATCAGGTCTATGCCGCGCCGGGAGAAATCACTGACATCGCCCTTGAACCAGGCGAGCAGCTCGTGGGCTCAGGGCCGGTCGCCGCCGGCGATACAGTTCGCTGGATCATCGGCGACACCGAGAGCGGTGTCGGTCCCGCAAAGCGGATCCACATTCTGGTGAAGCCAACGCGCCCCGATGTCGTCACCAATCTCGTCATCAACACCGATCGCCGGACCTATCATCTCGAGCTGCACTCGGACGAAAAGACCTACATGGCCTCTGTCTCATGGGCCTACGCCGAAGATCAGCTCATCGCGCTTCGCCAGCAGAATGCGGCAGCCGACGCTGCCGCGCCCGTCGCCACCGGCGTTGACATCAACGCCCTGAATTTTCGCTACCGCATCGAGGGCGATAATCCGGCCTGGCGGCCACTACGCGCCTTCGACGACGGGCGGCAGGTGTTCATCGAGTTTCCGAGCGGCATCAGCCAAGGCGAGCTCCCGCCGCTGTGGGTCATCGGCGCCGAAGGCGACGGTCAACTCGTCAACTACCGCGTCAAGGGCAACCACATGATTGTCGACCGGCTGTTCGCCGCCGCCGAACTGAAGCTCGGCGGCAAGCACCAGGAAGTCGTGCGTATCGTCCGCACCGATGGGAGGCCTCGCTCGTGACGGATTCCCATCCCGAAGACGACGGCCCGACAGCAAGCAGCCGTCCGACGGAGGAGATGCGCCTGCGCGCGAACCGCGCGCCCGTCACCCGGCTATCGCGCAAGGTGCTCCTCGGCGTTGGTGCGGCCGCCGCGATCGGCGTCGGCGGCGCGCTGCTGTTCGCGCTCAAGCCGCAGCATCAGACGGCCGGCTCCGAACTGTACAACACCAACAATCGCAACACGCCGGACGGCCTCGCCAATCTGCCGCGCGACTACACCGGACTTCCTAAGCCGGCGCCCCAGCTCGGGCCAGCGCTGCCCGGCGATCTCGGAAAGCCTATCCTCAATGCGGGCGGAACGGCGCCCGGCATGCCGGCGCCGGGACCAAGTCCCGAGGAACAGCGCATTGCCCAGGAACAGGAGGCCGCGCGCACCAGCCATCTGTTCGCCACGACGAATGTCAGCCAGCCGAATTCGGCTGCGGCGCCGGGCCCCACTGCGCCATCGACACCGGCGGTCGCTGCGGGATCGACCGATCTGATGTCGCAGGATCACAAGCTCGCCTTCCTCAACGGCGCCATCGATCGCCGTACAACCAGCCCCGATCGGATTCAGCCTGCCGCGAGCCCGTACGTACTGCAGGCGGGCGCCGTGATCCCGGCTTCCCTGATCACCGGCTTGCGCTCAGACCTACCAGGCCAAGTCACCGCACAGGTGACCGAAGACGTCTACGACAGCCCAACCGGCAAAATCCTTCTCATCCCGCAAGGCGCTCGTCTCGTGGGCCAATACGATGCGCAGATCGCGTTCGGCCAATCGCGAGCGCTGCTGGTCTGGAACCGCCTCATCATGCCGAACGGCAAATCGATCGTGCTCGAGCGGCAACCAGGCACCGATACGGAGGGCTATGCCGGTCTCGAAGATGAGGTCGACAACCACTGGGGCATGCTGTTCAAGGCCGCAATCCTCTCGACCATCCTGAGCGTCGGATCAGAAGCCGGCATGAGCGGCAATAACAACGGCTCGCTGGCCGAGGCCATTCAGCAAGGGGTGTCGCAAAGCGTCAACCAGACCGGCCAGCAGGTGGTTAGCCGTACGCTCAACGTCCAACCGACGATCACGATCAGGCCTGGTTTTCCGGTGCGCGTGATTGTCACCCACGACTTGGTCCTCGAACCCTACGGCACGTGAGGAAGCAATATGTCGAAGCTGAAGCTCGGAACGATCCCGGACGACAAGCCGGTCAAGCTGACAATCGAGCTGCCGGCCGCCATTCATCGCGACCTCGTTGCGTACGGCAATGCACTTGGGCGCGAAACCGACCAAGGCGTCGTCGAGCCCGCGAAGCTGATCGGTCCCATGTTGGCGCGGTTCATGGCTACCGATCGCGCCTTCGCGAAATTGCGGAGGTCAGAGTCGATCTCGAGAGCAGCGCACCCTGGGAAATCCAGATCAGAACAGACGGCGTGATCGTGCCTCATCGCGCATGAAGGCCACGAACCGGCCGACGGCAGGATCTTCGGCATCGGGACACCAAACAAGCTCAACACGCACCCAGGCGTTCTCCTCCCGGATTGGCCGATA
>DATLTH010000384.1:0-2417 GCA_035533695.1 Allostellaceae bacterium
GCGCCGAGCACGGCGCGCAGCCGCTCGCGGAACCTGTCGGGGTAGGGCACCGTGAGGGCCGGGCCGGCGACGACCTGCCATTCGCCGTCGGTCGCCAGGGCCGCAACATCGATGCCGTCCAATGAGGTGCCGCTCATCAGCCCCAATGCCGAGCGCAGATTTGGCCGCATTTTTGTGCTAGACGAACCCGCCATGCCGAACGCCCGATCCGATTTTCTCGCCGCCGCCCAGGAGCGCGGCTTCATCCATCAATGCACCGATCTGGCGGCGCTCGACGCCCGCCTCGTCGCCGGGCCGCTGACCGCCTATGTCGGTTACGACTGCACCGCCGACAGCCTGCACATCGGCAATCTTATGTCGATCATGCTGCTGCGTCTTTTCCAGCAGACCGGCAACAAGCCGATCGTGCTGATGGGCGGCGGCACGACGCGGATCGGCGACCCGTCCGGCAAGGACGAAGCGCGCCAGCTGCTCGACGATGCGACGATCGCCCGCAACATGGCCGGGATCCGCAGGGTCTTCGCCAACTTCCTCCAGTTCGGCGACGGGCCGACCGGCGCGGTGATGGTCAACAACGCCGACTGGCTCGACGAACTGCATTACATCCCGCTGTTGCGCGATGTTGGACGGCATTTCTCGGTCAACCGCATGCTGACCCAGGACAGCGTCAAGTTGCGCCTGGAGCGCGACCAGCCGCTGTCGTTTCTCGAATTCAACTATCTGATCCTGCAAGCCTACGATTTTGTCGAACTGGCGCGGCGCTTCGGCTGCGAATTGCAGATGGGCGGCTCGGACCAGTGGGGCAACATCGTCTCCGGGGTCGAGCTCGGAAGGCGCAGCGACCGCCGCACGCTTTTTGGTCTGACGACGCCGCTCGTCACCACCGCATCGGGCGCCAAGATGGGCAAGACCGCGCAAGGTGCGGTGTGGCTCAACGCCGAGCGCCTCTCGCCCTTTGATTACTGGCAATTCTGGCGCAACACCGAGGACGCCGATGTCGGCCGCTTCCTGCGCCTCTTCACCGAGTTGCCGCTCGCCGAGATCGTCCGGCTGGAAAAGCTCGCCGACGCCGAGATCAACGACGCCAAGATCGTCCTGGCGACCGAGGCGGCCGCGCTGGCGCACGGCCGCGATGCCGCCGAAGAAGCGGCGGAAACCGCGCGCACGGTGTTCGCCGCCGGCGGCACCGGCGGGTCGCTGCCGCAGGTCGCGGTGCCGCGCGATGCACTCGAACGCGGCCTGCCGGCCTTCGAATTGTTCGCCCGCGCCGGCCTCGCGTCGTCGAACGGCGAGGCGCGGCGGCTGATCAAGGGCGGCGGCGCCCGCATCAACGACCAGGTTGTCACCGCCGAGCTGCAGCCCGTTTCGCTCGCCGATCTCGACCCGCAGGGCGTGATCAAGCTCAGCGCCGGACGGAAGCGGCACGCTCTGGTCCGCCCGGGCTGACCCCGCTCAATGCTGCTGCGCCCGCTGCTCCGGCTCCGGCTGCGGCGGCGAGGGCAGGCCGACGATCGGCGCGAACAGCTTGCGCAATACTCCCGGCGCCAGCGCGGAGAGCGGGTTGACCGTGACCTGCGGGTCGCCGCTCGGTCCGCTGAGGCGGAAATTGGCCGCGAACAGCCCCTGCGAGCCGCCGCCCAGCAGCGGCCCGATCACCGGCATATTGCCGAGGATCGAGTTCAGCAGATAGGCCGGCGCCACGGTGCCCTCCAACTCCAGCCGGTCACGGTCAAGGTCCACCCAGCCATCGCTGGTTATGCCGAGCGATTCGCCGAACGCCAGCATCCGCTCGATCGTGAGGCGATCCCCGTTGTAGACAAAATCGCCGCGCAACGTGGTGAACGGCAGCCCGGTGCCGGACAACGTGCTGGCCAAACCGGTCAGCGAGGGGAGCGCCAGCAGCCGGGCCAGCAGCGGCGTCCGCATCAGCGTGTAGTTGTCGCCCTCGACGTGGGCGCGCAGGACACGCTTGCCGGCGACCTCGGCGAGGTGCCCGTCAACCGTCAGATGCCCGCCGACAACCCCGTCGGCGATGTTGAGGAGTTGCAGGGTCGCGCCGAGATCGTCCGACCGGAAGATCAATCGGTTGCTGGCGTCTTCGCCGAAGCGCAAAGACGTCTGCCGTCCGTTGGCAAAATGCCCGGCGATACGTCCGGATTGCCAGGTGCCGTTGACGCGCAGCAATTGGGCGCTGACCTGGTGAAGCTCGCGCCGCGGCCCCAGGACCAGCCGGTCAATCCGGGCATTGACCGCGAGCGGCTGCGACTGCGGCGGCGGCGTCCCGGTCGTCGCCTCTTTGATCAAATGCCGCGCGTCGGCCCGCACCGCGTGGACATTCGCCAGCCAGCCGCCCCCCTGCCGCCGCACCACCGAACCGCTGACATCGGTCTCGCCGATCGCCAGATGCCGGATGTCGA
>DATLTH010000385.1:0-2840 GCA_035533695.1 Allostellaceae bacterium
TGGTTGTATTCCGGCGCGCACAGCACAAGCCCATCGGCCGCGGCGATGTCGGCGAGCAGCTTCTTCACCGCAGGCGGCCGCTTTTCGCCCTCGAAATCCTGGTTGTAGAGCGGGATTTGCCCGAGATCGTAGAGCGCAAGATCGGCGCGGCCGGCGAATTTCTCGCGCAGCGTCTCCAGAACGGCGTTGGAGTAGGAGCCGGCGCGCAGGCTGCCCGACATCCCGATCAGGACCGGCGTGTGGTCTGTCATGAAGGCGCGTCTCCCGTCGCAAAATGATCGGCCCGTCATAACGAATGCCGCTCGCCATTAGCAACCGTCTCCCGCAGGATGGGAGACCCCCAAGCGTGGACAGCGATGCTCGAACTCCGGCCCAACTGCGAATCCTGCGATCGCGACCTGCGGCATCCCGCGTCGATGGTGCGCGTCTACCGGCCCGAGGGTTGCGGCCGGGCGGCGGAGAGATAGCTCGCCATGCCCCTCGGCCCCTCAAGCCGCGGGCTGGTCCCGCCGTTCATCGCGATGGACGTCATGCGCGCCGCCAACGAGCGCGAGGCCGCAGGCCACTCGGTCATCCATCTCGAAGTCGGCCAGCCCGGCACGCCGGCGCCCCGGGCTGTGCTCGACGCGGCGCATGCCGCGCTGGCAGAGGACCGCATCGGCTATACCGATGCGCTCGGCATCGCGCCGTTGCGCGCCGCGATTGCCGGCCATTACCGCGACGTCTATGGCGTCCACGTCGATCCCCGCGACATCGTCGTCACCACCGGCTCGTCGGCGGCCTTCCAGCTCGCTTTTATCGCGGCCTTCGAGCCGGGCGATCGGGTGGCGCTCGCCGCGCCGGGCTACCCGGCCTATCGCAACATCCTCAGCGCGCTCGGCCTGGAGCCGGTGCTGATCGAAGCCGGCGAGAACGCGCACTACCAGCCCAACCCGGAATTGCTCGCCGAGGCGGGCGACATCGCCGGGCTCATCGTCGCCAGCCCGGCCAACCCGACCGGCACGATGATCCCGGCGGACGATCTGGCGCGGCTGTACGCGCATTGCTGCGCCAGCGGCATCCGCCTCGTCTCCGACGAGATCTACCACGGCATCACGTACGAGAGTGCGGCGCAAACCGCGCGCGCCTTCGGCCATGAGGCGATCGTCGTCAACTCGTTTTCCAAATATTACAGCATGACCGGCTGGCGGCTCGGCTGGATGGTCGTGCCGCCGGACCTCGCCCGCTCGGTCGAATGCCTGGCGCAGAATTTCTATATTTCGCCGCCCGCCCTGTCGCAGCTTGCGGCATTGCCGGTCTTCGGCTGCCGGGCCGAACTCGACGGCCACGTCATGCGCTACCGCGCCAATCGCGACGTGCTGATCGACACGCTGTCGAGGGCGGGTCTCGATCGCTTCGCGCCGGCCGAAGGCGCCTTCTACCTCTACGTCGATGTCTCGGCGTTGACCCGCGACAGCCAGGCGTTCTGTCGGCAGATGCTGGAAGAGACCGGGGTTGCGACGACCCCGGGCCGCGATTTCGACCCGATCCACGGCGACCACTGGGTGCGCCTGTCGTTCGCCGGCGCAACCGAGGACATCATCGAGGCCGCCCGCCGCCTCCAGCAATGGCTGAAGCGGGCCGGGTAGCGCTGGCGGTCAGCGCTGGCGGTCAGCGCGTCCCCGTTGCCGGGAACAGTCCTGCGGCGGAGACCTGGTTCAGCCGCCGCCCTGCTGCCGCAACTCGCGCTCTGCGCCGAGTTCGACGACGCCGCCCTTGCCGGCCGGCCCACTGAATTTCGCCGCAAAGGCAGCGATCGCCTGTTCCAGGGTTTCGAGCTGGGTCTGATCGGCATCCAGGGCGTTGAGCTCTTCGGCGTGCCGCGTCAGCATCTCGGCGCGGCGTGCGACGAGGTCGGTTTTGGCGCGCTCGATATCATTCGGTGTCAGTTGATTCCACACGGAACTACCTCCTTCTACGGGGCCAGCCTTCGGAGCGGAGGCGGGTGGCGCAGCGGCGGCTGCGGCGCTCTCTTCCGCAACCTCGGGGGCTTGCTGTTCGACGGCCTCGAGCGGCGCCGGCTCGGCGACCTCGAGGGGCGGCGGCTCGACGACCTCGACAGGCGGCTGTTCTTCGTCAACCTCATCCGGGGCGGGTTGCTCGCCAGCTGCCTCGGCCTCGACCGCCGCTGCCGCAACCGCCTCGACCGCGGCCTTGCGGGCCTCGGCATCGGCTTTTCCCTTGCCGCGCCCGACACGCTCGACGGGGGCGCTGACCAGATTGGTCGTGATATGCGCCAGAAGGCGATCGCGCCGCCCTTCCGCCGCTGCAATCTCTTCCTCCAATGCCCGAGCGCGACCGCGGTCTCCGCTCGATCTGGCCGCAGCCAACCGCGATCGCGAGGCCGCGATTTCGGACGTCAGAGTTTGCAACTCCATCCAGTCGTAGGTACCCATCGCTAAGCCCCTCACTCACATGCCGGAGCGGCGACACGTCGAAATGCAGCACAATCGCAGAATCGCGATTTCACAATCTGTTACCGGCTAACCGTAGCGAAGCGAGGGTTGCCAGTCAATCAGCTCCATCGGCAATGCCGCCCTGCCCGACGCCTTGACTTGCATCGGCTCGCCGATAACGCACACCCGCATCAATGACCCGCATCAATGACAACCTGCCGACGGCATCCCACGATCGAACTATTTCAACCCGCGCTGTTCCTCGGTGTCGCGGTAGATCTGCAGCCGGGTCACCCGCAGGCCGGGAACGCCGTGGCGCTCGATGGCGCGCTGCCACGCCAGGAATTCCTCGACAGACAGGTTATAGCGCCGGCACGCTTCCTGCAGGCTGATCGAGCCGGCGCG
>DATLTH010000386.1:0-6423 GCA_035533695.1 Allostellaceae bacterium
AACAGAAGGCTCCCGCTCCTGCCGCTACCCCCGCTCCTGCCGCTACCCCCGCCGCTACCCCCGCCCCCGCCGCCACCCCGGGCACTGCCGCTGCGCCGGGTCTCCACATCCTCGTCGTCGATGTTCAATCCCTGCTGCAAAACTCCAAATCCGCCAAAATGGTACGGCAGCAGATCGAACAGAAACGCGCCGAATACGCCAAGGAGATTTCGCGCCAGGAAGCTGTGTTGCGCCAGGAACGCGACGCGCTGCAACGACAGCAGGCTTCGCTTTCGGCCGACGCGCTCCACAAAAAGGCGCGGGAATTCCAGCAGAAGGTCAACGAACTCGATCACAGCGTGCAAGCCAAGCGTCAAGCGTTGGAGCGCTCCAATGCCGACGCGCTGCAAAAGATCCAGGACGCGATGCTGAAGATCATTACCCAAATCGCCAAAGAACGTAAGGCCAACATGGTATTTCAGCGCAGCGAACTGGTGATGTTCGACCAGGGGTTCGATGTGACCGATGAAGTGCTGCAAAAGCTTGACGGGGAGCTGCCGACCCTGACCGTCAACTTCGTTGCTCCTGCCGCAAGCGATGCCGCGGCAGCGCCGGCTGCCGCCCAAGCCCCAGAGAAGCCGGCCCATCCGGCGCCGAAAAGGAAGAAATAGGCGCACGGCCTCAACCTCGAACCACATGCGTGGCGATGGCGGATCCCCGCTTTTTCAATCGAACCGGACCTTACTCGCTCGAGGAGCTTGCCGCGCTAACCGACGCATCGTTACGGGACCCGAATGATGCGGGGCGGGTGTTCCGCGATGTTGCACCCCTCGAAACCGCCGGCCCCACGGACATCACCTTTCTCGACAACCGCAAGTACATCGACGCTTTCGCCCATTCCCGGGCGGGAGCGGCCTTCGTCGACGAGCGCCTCGCCGACAAGGCCCCGGCGGGCATGGCATTGCTCGTCGCCCGCAATCCCTACAAGGCATTTGCCCGGGCCGCTCAGGCGTTCTATCCCGCGTCGCCGGTCGTACCGCACCGGGCTGCCTCGGCGATCATCGACCCGACGGCGATCGTGCCGGCCGATTGCGACATCGCCGCCAACGTCGTGATCGAGGCAGGGGCGCGGCTCGGCGCGCGTTGCCAGGTCGGCGCGAACGCGGTGATCGGCGCCGGGGTCGAACTCGGCGAGGATTGCCGGGTCGGCGCCAACGTCACGCTGAGCCACTGCCTGATCGGCGCGCGGGCGGTGCTGCACCCCGGCGTGCGCATCGGCCAGCCCGGCTTCGGCTTTGCGCCCGACCCGCGGGCGCCGGTCAAGATTCCACAACTCGGGCGGGTGATCATCGGCGACGACGTCGATATTGGTGCCAACACGACAATCGACCGCGGCTCGGGCCACGATACGATGATCGGATCGGGCACGATGATCGATAATCTGGTGCAGATCGGGCACAATGTCGTCGTCGGTCGCGGATGTATCCTGGTATCTCAGGTCGGGATATCCGGCAGCACCAAGCTCGGCGATTTTGTCATGGTCGGAGGTCAGGCCGGATTTGCCGGTCATCTGACGATCGGCGCCGGCGCGCGCATTGCCGCGCAAGCCGGGCTGATGCGTGATGTCGAGCCTGGGGTTACTGTGTGCGGCGTTCCAGCGGTACCTATTAGGGAGTTCATGAGACAGGTAGCGGTCGTGCAACGCCTTGCGACGAAAAAGGACAGGCAATGATCGATTCGGCCTGCGCCGGCCAGCAAGCAAGCCAGTTCGACGTTCAGCGGATCATGCAGATGATCCCGCACCGCCATCCGTTTCTGATGATCGACCGGGTCGAGGATGTGGTGCCGAACGTACGGGCCACCGGCATCAAGAACGTCTCGATCAACGAGCATTATTTTCAGGGTCATTTCCCGACACGCCCGGTGATGCCCGGGGTGCTGATCATCGAGGCGATGGCGCAGACCGCCGCCGTGCTGGTCGTCCACACCCTTGGCCCGGAGGCGGAAGGCAAGCTCGTCTACTTCATGAGCGTCGACAATGCCCGCTTTCGCCGGCCGGTGTTTCCCGGCGACGTTCTCCATGTCCGGGTCGCCAAGCAGCGTCACCGCGGCAATGTGTGGAAATTCGAGGCCCGCGCCGAAGTCGGCGGCCAGCTGATGGCCGAAGCGGTGTTCGCCGCGATGATCCTGGACAATTAGGCCCGGCATGCCCGACATCCACCCCACCGCGATCATCATGCCGGGCGCCAACTTGGCCGACGATGTGGCGGTCGGCCCCTATTGCGTCATTGGCGAGCATGTGTCGCTGGCGCCGGGCGTGAGCCTCAAATCGCATGTCGTGATCGACGGGCGCACGACAATCGGCGAGCGGACCCGGATCTTTCCGTTCGCCTCGATCGGCTTCGAGACGCAGGATCTGAAATACAAGGGCGAGCCGTCCTCGCTCGAGATCGGCCACGACAATACGATCCGCGAGCACGTGACGATCAATCCCGGCACCGAAGGCGGCGGCATGGTCACCCGCATCGGCCACCATTGTCTCTTGATGGTCGGCGCGCATGTCGCGCATGACTGCCAGATCGGCGATCACGTCATCCTCGTCAACAATGCGACGCTCGGCGGTCATGTCGTCGTCGAGGATTATGCGATCCTCGGCGGATTGTCGGCGGTGCATCAGTTCGTCCGGATCGGTCGTCACGCGATGATCGGCGGCATGTCGGGGGTCGAGCGCGACGTCATTCCCTACGGCCAGGTCATGGGCGACCGGGCGCGGCTCAACGGCATCAACATTATCGGGATGCAGCGTCGCGGCTTCAGCCGCGAGGAAATCCAGGGTCTGCGCAGCGCCTACCAGCTGCTGTTTTCGGCCGAGGGCACGCTGAACGACCGGGTCGCGGAGACTGCCGAGCGCTTCGGCGGCATCGGCCCGGTGGACGACATCATCGCCTTCATCCGCGCCGATTCGAGCCGCGCGATCTGCCAGCCGAAGGGAGCGAATGGCGGATAGCCTCAAGGCTTATGCCGAGGGCCCGGCTCACCGTCCGTCCCTGGCCCCGGCCCAAACCCCGGCCCAAGCCCCGGCCCAATCCCCTTTGGGCATCATCGCGGGCAGCGGCGGCTTGCCGGGCCGGATCATCGAAAGTTGCCGGGACGCCGGGCGGGCGGTCTTCGTACTGGCGCTCGACGGGGAAGCCGACCGGGCGACCGTCGAGGCGGTGCCGCATGCCTGGTGCCGCATCGGCAATGCGGCGTCGGTGCTCGATATGCTGCGCGCCGCCGGCGTCAGCGAACTGGTGCTCGCCGGCGGGGTGCGCCGCCCCTCGCTGGCCGCGCTGCGCCCCGACTGGCGCGCCACCAAATTCCTCGCCCGGGTCGGCTATCGCGCGCTTGGCGATGACGGGCTTCTGTCGGCGATCGTCAAGGAACTGGAACGCGAGGGATTTCATGTCGTCGGCGCCGACCAGCTGCTCGACGAGGCGACATTGCCGGAAGGGACGCTCGGAGGGGTGCAGCCCTCCGCCGACGATCTCGCCGACATCGCGCGCGGCATGCGGCTCGCCCGGGCGATCGGCGCGCTCGATATCGGCCAGTCGGTTGTCGTGCAGCGGGGCCTCGTGCTGGGGGTCGAGGCCATTGAAGGAACCGACGGGTTGTTGCAGCGGGTTGCGGCGTTGCGGCGTCCGGGGCCGGGCGGGGTTTTGGTCAAGGCCGAAAAGCCGGGCCAGGAAAGGCGCGTCGACCGGCCGACGATCGGGCCGCAAACCGTGACGCTCGCCGCTGCGAGCGGGCTTTGCGGCATCGCCGCCGAGGCCGGGGCGACCCTCGTGCTCGACCGCGCCGAGATGATCCGCCTGGCCGACGCGGCGGGCCTCTTCGTCGTCGGCGTTCGCCCGTCATGACGGCGGGCGAAGACGCCGCCCCGTTCCTGTTCATCATCGCCGGCGAGCCTTCGGGCGACGCATTGGGCGCCCCGCTGATCGCCGCCTTGCGCGAGCGCACCGGCGGCCGTCTGCGGGTCGCCGGCATCGGCGGCGAGCAGATGGCGGCGCAGGGCGTGGACACTCTCGTGCCGCTTGGCGATCTGGCGGTGGCCGGGGTCGCCGAAGTCATCCCGCGGGCGCCCCTGATCCTGCGCCGGGTGCGCGAGACCGTCGCGGCAATCCGCGCCGCAAAACCGGACGCCGTGGTGACGATCGACAGCTCCGGGTTCAGCTGGCGCGTGGCGCACGGTCTGCGCCGGCATGAGCGCCGGCAGGGCGAACGTCTGCCGCTCATTCATTACGTCGCGCCGATGGTGTGGGCCTGGCGCGCCGGCCGCGCCCGCCGCATGGCGCGCTGGTACGATCACCTATTGACCCTGCTGCCGTTCGAGCCGCCCTATTTCGAGCGCGTCGGACTCGATGCGACCTACGTCGGCCATCCGGTATTGGAGAGCGGCGCCGAGCGCGGCGACGCCGGAAGATTTCGCGCCGTGCACGCAATCGCCGAGAGCGAGCTGGTGCTCGCCGTCTTGCCCGGCAGCCGCGGCGGCGAAGTGCGCCGGCTGTTGCCGATCTTCGGCGACGCATTGCGCCGGCTGGAGGGAAATGTCGGGCCGTTCCGCGTCGCGGTGCCGACCGTCGCCACGGTCGCCGAAACCGTCGCCGAAGGGGTGCGCGACTGGCCGGGGCGGCCGATCCTATTGCGCGGCAACACCGACAAATATGACGCCTTTGCCGCCAGCCGCGCGGCGCTGGCCGCCTCGGGCACGGTCGCCCTCGAACTGGCATTGGCGCACGTGCCGATGGTCGTCGCCTACCGGCTCAATCCGCTGACCGAGATGTTGCTCGACCATGTGGTGAAGGTCCGCGAGGTCAATCTGATCAACCTGCTGCTCGACCGGAAGCTGGTTCCCGAGCATTTGGGCGCCCCCTGCGCGCCGCAGCCGCTGGCTGCGACGCTCGCCACCCTGATCACGGACGAACGGGTTCGCAGCCAGCATCTGGCGGGCTATGATGAGGCAATGCGGCATCTGCGCGGCGACGGCCAACGGGATATCGGGTCGCCGAGCCGTGCCGCCGCCGACCGCATCCTCGCGATCCTCGCCGCCCATCGCGAGGACCGCGCAATGGGTCGCGAGCTGCGACAACGCGAAGGAGTGCTTCAACCATGACGATGACCGATACCGCGACCAAGGCCGCCCTCGAACCCGGCAAGGCCCGGCTGCTGCACACGATGCTGCGGGTCAAGGACCTCGACAAATCGCTGCACTTCTACAACGACCTCCTCGGCATGAAGCTGCTGCGCAAGCGCGACTATCCGACCGGCAAGTTCACCCTGGCGTTCGTCGGCTACGGCGAGGAGACCGATGCGACGGTGATCGAGCTGACCCACAACTGGGATCAGGCCGAGCCCTACGCGCTCGGCAGCGCGTTCGGCCATCTGGCGATCGGCGTGCCCGACGTCTATCAGGCGTGCGAGCGGCTCGGCGCCGCCGGGGTCAAGATACCGCGGCCGGCCGGACCGATGGCACATGGCGGCTCGGTCATCGCCTTTATCGAGGACCCGGACGGCTACCGCATCGAATTGGTGCAGCGCGGCTGAAGCGCAGTCGTTTCAGATTGAATCGTCATTCCCGCGAAAGCGGGAACCCGGGGCCAAGCGACGTACGGTTGCCCTGGACCCCCGCTTGCGCGGGGGCGACGGGTTTAGGGCATGCCGGCCTGTTATGGCCGCGATAGAAACGCGGCATTTTGCCTATCGCTGCGCAGGCCTTAGTGTCGGCGCGGTCGATAAAGGAGCAGATGACGATGCGGTTCGGACTCTTTGGCAGCGCGCAGGCCCGGCGCCCCGCCCCCGGCGCGGAATTGACCGACAGCAGTCAGGGCTTTCGCGAGTGGATCGAGAACAATGTCGAAGCGGAGGCGCTCGGGTTTCACAGCACCTTTGTCGTCGAGCACCATTTCACCGGGTTCGGCCAGGTGTCGGCGAGCCTCAACCTGTTGACCTGGCTCGGCGCGCGCACCACGACATTGCGCCTCGGCACCGCCGTGCTGGTATTGCCGTGGCACAACCCCGTCCTGCTCGCCGAGCAGGCCGCGACCTTGGACCTGCTGTCGGGCGGAAGGCTCGATTTCGGCATCGGCAAGGGCTATCGCTACAACGAGTTCGCCGGGTTCTGCGTCGCGATGGAAGAGGCCGACGCGCGCTTCGACGAGGCGATGGCGGTGATCACCAAGGCGTTCGTCTCGGACGCGCCGTTCAGCCACAAGGGCCGCTACTGGCAGTACGACAACATCGTCGTCGAGCCGCCGAGCGCGCAGCGGCCGCACCCGCCGTTCTGGATGGGGGCGGGCAGCGAGCGCTCGGTGCGCCAGGTCGCCGAGCGTGGCTATAACCTGTTGCTCGGGCAGTACGATTTGGCCGCGGATGTGCTGCGTCACGTGGCGCAGTTTCGCCGCGACA